>JAGYIK010000045.1 GCA_018402605.1 Litorivicinus sp.
ACACGTTGGCCCGCTTGCACAGCTGCCCGATCCTTGAGTGCGAACCAGGCCGTGAGTGAGACCAGGGGCAAGGCAGCAGCTTCTGCAAAACTCAAGTTGCTTGGCTTTTTACTGACCAATTGCGCATCGGTCAGCATCAATTCGGCGAGGGCGCCCGAGGGGAGTCCACGAAATCCACCGGCACATCCCCAAACCTCATCACCCACTTTGAGATGGTCGACGCCTTCGCCGACCTGGGTCACAACGCCTGCGACATCCGCATGCAGTGTTGCCGGAAATTCAGGCGTAGCCGGTGGCACCATTCCGGCGCGAATCTTCATGTCGATGGGATTGACGCTGGATGCACGGACGTCAATGACCACTTGGCCGGGTCCTACTGTGGGTTCAGGAACGTTTTGTTGCGAGAATACTTCGGGACCGCCGAAGCCTGAAATTGTCATTACTTTCATGTGGGGTTTCATCCAATGTTGTTATTACCAAGTGTTAGAATCTTCAATATGACGATCGAATGCATTGAGATCAATCTCGCGAATCAAATTTGTGCGGTCCTTGCGGACGGCGATTGGCACACCTATCCGTGCTCAACAGCGCTGAATGGTCCAGGTGAGCGCGAAGGGAGTGGCTGCACGCCACGCGGATCGCATCGAATCCGCGCGATCGTGGGTCGCGGCCTTGCAGAAAACCAAGTCTTTGTGGGGCGGCGGCCGACAGGCGAACTCTGGACACCGGATTTGCATGCGGTCCATCCCAATCGGGATTGGATTTTGGGTCGGATCCTCTGGTTGTGCGGAAATGAACCCGGCTTTAACCAAGGCGGTCAATGCGATAGTCAACGTCGGTTTATCTACATCCACGGCACGCCACCCACAGAGCCCATGGGTGTACCCCTGTCGCATGGCTGTATTCGGATGCGTCTGCCCGATATCTGCGAGCTGGCAGAGCGCGTGAGCTCTGGATGCCCAGTGACAATTTTGGAGTCCTAGTATGTTGGAAATGTTAATCAGCCAATTGTTGGCATTGTTGGAAGATCCGCTGACGGGCCTTGGGATCTCACCGATTGCCGTGCTTCGTGGTATCGAGCTTTTTGTTATCGTCTTGTTGACGGTATTTGGTGCATTTTTCGTGCGCCGAGTCGTTGTGAGTTTGAAACAACGCGCCGCGAAAACCCAATCCAAATGGGATGACACATTTTTTGCCGCGATGCAGGGGCCTGCGCGAAGTTTAGTCTGGGTGGTTGGACTGTCCTTTGCGTTTGAGCGCGCCTCTGTGGGTCTCGATTTGCAGGCGTTTTTCCCACCGTTACGCGCGGCGCTGGTGGTGGCTGTACTCACTTGGGCAGTGATCCGATTCATTGATCGGATTCAACGACGCATCATGACGGAATCCGGTCCTGATGACCTCGATCTCACGACGATCGAGGCGATCGGGCGATTGATACGGATTACCGTTTTGATCACCGCGGGATTGATTATCCTGCAAACGCTTGGATTCTCTGTGTCAGGTGTGCTGGCCTTTGGTGGATTGGGTGGCATCGCAGTTGGATTTGCGGCCAAGGATTTGCTCTCGAACTTTTTTGGTGGATTGATGATTTTCTTGGATCGACCATTCGGTGTCGGTGATTGGATCCGATCCCCGGATCGGAACATTGAGGGTACAGTTGAGTCCTTGGGTTGGCGCTTGACGACCATTCGCACCTTTGACAAACGACCGCTCTATGTTCCTAACGCGACCTTCTTGCAGATTGCTGTAGAAAATCCCTCGCGCATGTCCAACCGGCGGATTTACGAGACGATCGGCGTGCGCTATGAGGATGCGGCGGCTGTCGAGACCATTTTGCAGCAGGTCGAGGCCATGTTGCGGGCGCATCCCGAAATCGATACGGAGCAAACATTGATGGTGAATTTTAATCAGTTCGGTGCCAGTTCACTCGATTTCTTTGTCTACTGTTTCACCAAAACCACGGTGTGGACCGAGTTTCACCAGATCAAACAAGATGTCCTGTTGAAGATCTACCACATCATCACGACAGCGGGCGCCGATGTGGCCTTCCCTACACAGACACTGCATGTACAGATGGAGCCGGAGAGCGTGTTGGAGAGCGCTGGGTCCAAGACCCAGCGATAAGCACTATTGTCCGGGTACCTCGGGGTCTTCGAGCAGCTCGATTTGCTCTGATGCGATGATCACGCCGAAGGCTGGATGATCGAGGTAATGAATGTCTTTCGAGGACATTTTTCGAAACTCTCGCAGGGCATAAATGGTATCGAGTGGCAGTCCTTCACGGTCCATCCGAATGCCTTGGCGGCTGACGCGAATATCCGCATCCACTTCGATAAATCGATCAATCGACCAACGGAGATAACCCTCAAGCGAGATGGCGTTGGTCCCTTGGCCGGTCACACGGAACCATGGATTGTTCTCTTGCCCTGGCGTTAAGGGATGAATCCAGCGCTCATGAAATAAGATTTGCCCGCGCATTTCTGTCTCAATGCGCCTGGCTGCATTGGTTAGGACACGACTGGATGAGGGTAATGGGATCATATTGCGAAATCGCGACTCGGTCGCAAAGCGAAGATCCATGCTCTCGGGAACCGGAGGCGCCTCCGATGGGAATACTTCGTCAATTGAGTGCACTGGATCCGGCCGCGCGAAGATCAAGACCTCAAGTGCGTAAGGTCGTGTCTCGGCAAGCGCTGCGCCTGAAAACAAGAGGACGGAGGCGATCCAGAGTCGGGCGTGTGTCATGTGTGTTTCGGTCTCCCAAGGCCGTCGAGCACGTCATTGATAAACTGTAACCGCTGTTCAGCGCCGACGGTATTGCGAATCACTTTTAAGGCAGTCGCGCCCTCAAGTTTGTAATCATTGGGTTGGGACTGTACCAGAGTGATGAGTGTCATAGGATCAACTTTGGTCTTTTCACGGAATTCAATCCGCCCGGATTGCGGTCCAAGCGTAATCTGTGCAATACCGATCTTTTCGGCTTTGAGGCGCACCAGTGCTTGATGAAATAGGTTTTTCACCTGCGGCGGCAACAGTCCAAACCGATCGATCATCTCGATTTCGATTTCGCCTAAGCTTTCGGCATCGGTTGCGCTGCCGATCCGTTTGTAAAACTGCAACCGAATGGGCACTTCATGAATGAAGTCATTTGGGATCAGGGCAGGGATCTTCAAATCGACCTCCGCATGTGCGGATTCGGTCTGGTCAAAGTCGGGTGTACGGCCCTCACGGATGGCGTTGACAGCCTCTTCGAGCATTTCCATATAGAGTGAAAAGCCGATGGTTTGCATGTTGCCGACCCTGGTCTTCACCCAGCAGTTCACCGGCGCCACGGATTTCTAAATCATGGTGGCTAACTGGAAGCCGATAGCTGAATCGTCGCCGCTCGATGGCTTCCAAGCGCTTCAGTGCATCGGGGGTCATTGAGGACGGCTCACCTGTGAGCGATAATGCTATAGGCTTGGTGGTGTGATCGTCCGACGCGCTGGCGGAGCTGATGGTGCAATTGCGCGAGGCCAAACGGTCGGCGCGTTCGATCAAAATGGTATTGTATTGACCTAACATTCGATGCCCGTTTAATGATGGTGATAGACAAGGACGTTGTACCGCTTGTGATAGAAGTCACTCATCACCCTTCGAGTTCGCGTTCGCGCATTTGACCGTGCCACGATGACCTGTGCCTCAGGCAATCAGGTGGCGCACATCATCGGCAGACCGCCCCGACTGATTTCCACCTCTTCGTTGTGCGGTAGTAGACCTGACCAATACGGAGGAGCCTGCGGAGAATCGCCTCTTTGATCAAGGCCTCGTCTTTCTGTTTGATGAAGGTTTTACAGAGAGGCGACGGGCCGGTGGTGTCGCAATCACCGAGAGGTCATTTGATCCCGGCCATGGACAGATTCAGAGTTCGTGGTATCGGTGTTGCAGTCAGAGTCAAGATATCGACATTGGTGCGATATTTTTTCAACTTCTCTTTTTGTTGCACCCCGAAGCGGTGTTCCTCGTCGATGATCAATAAACCCAAGTTTGGTAGTTTGAGGTCGCTGGAGAGCAGTTTGTGGGTACCCACAAGAATGTCGACTTGGCCCTTATTGGCCTTGTCGATCACGGTTTTGGTGTCTTTTGCTGACTTAAAGCGACTCAATACATCGACTGTAATAGGCCAGTCAGCAAAACGATCGCGGAAACTCTCGAAATGCTGTTGTGCAAGCAGGGTCGTCGGGACCAAGATGCAGACCTGCTTTTCGCAACTGACCGCAGCGAAGGCGGCCCGCATCGCAACCTCGGTTTTGCCAAAGCCAACATCGCCACAGACCAATCGATCCATGGGGCGCGGTGAGCGCATATCGTTCAGTACGGCCTCAATCGAGGTTTCCTGGTCTGGCGTTAACTCAAACGGGAAACTGTCGGCAAAGCGCGCATACTGTGATTCATCGATCTCGTGTGCAAAACCTTCTTTGGCGGCGCGTTTGGCGTAAATATCCAGAAGTTCGGCTGCCTTGTCTCGGATTTCCTCGGCCGCTTTTTGCTTCGCTTTACTCCAACGATCCGTACCCAGTTTGTGTGCCGTCACTGCATCGGGATCGCCACCGGCGTAGCGACTCAAGACGCCAAGATTGGCCACCGGAATGTAGAGTTTGGCACCGGCTTGATACTCGACGGTGACAAATTCGTTGACTTCATCACCGAGTGTGATGGTTTCAAGTCCCCGATAGAAACCAACACCGTGATCGATGTGTACGATGGGATCGCCCAGATTAATTTCCGCCAAGTCACGGACGATGAGGTCGGTGGCGATTTCATGTTGCCGGCGTCGACGACGCTGCGGCACGCGCCGGCCAAATAATTGTGCTTCAGGGATGATCGCCAGGTCATCCACACAGAGTCCGGCATCGAGTAAACCCAGTGTGATCGCCAGCGGTCCGGTCTGGTCTGTGAGCGCATCAAAGTGATGAATCACATCCGGGCGCAATCCATATTTGGCGAGCAGTTCCAGTAATGCTTCGCGCCGTCCAGGGGATTCGGCTACAAAGAGGGCGCGAACACCTCGCGACAGAAAGGCTTTGAGTGCGGCTGCGGGATCATCCGCTTTGGCATTGAATGCGACATCTGGCAGTGGTTTAAGCCTTGGATGGCTCACCGTCTCATGGATGACCTCAACGCCCGCATAGGGTTTAATCGCCGAAAACAGCTCTTCGGTGCGAAGGAAAAGACGCTCAGGGGGTAATAGTGGCTTCCGGCGATCGTACCGGAGGCTTTCGTACCGTGTGCTGACATCCGCCCAAAATTGCTCCAGTGCGTCGTGTACGGCACCGATCCGTATGGTGGTGGTGCTCGCTGGCAAGTAATCGAAAAGGGTTGCCATCTCGTTGAAGAATAGCGGCGCATAGTATTCGATACCCGGTGGTGCAAGGCCGGATGACACATCTTGATAAATTGAGCAGTCGCGCGGATTACCCTCAAAAGTTTCATGCCAGTTTTGGCGAAAATTTGCGATCCCAGTTTCAGTCATCGGGATTTCCCGTGCCGGCAATAGTGTGACGCGGTCCACCTTACTAATAGTGCGCTGGGTATCGGGGTCGAAGGCACGCAGGCTTTCGATCTCGTTGTCGAACAATTCAATGCGCAGTGGGCGATCCGTACCCATCGGGAACACATCTAAAATCGCTCCACGGACGGCGAACTCGCCATGTTCATGAACCGTCTCGACGGCATGGTATCCGGCCCGCTCGAGGCGACGACGTTCCGCGATCAGGTCAAAGGTATCACCGGTACTGAGTACAAAGCGTTGACCATCGAGGTGGCTGCGCGGAGCCACTCGGTGTGCAAGTGTTTGCACAGGTAAAATTAAGATACCCCGTGTCAGGTCACTGAGCTGGCTTAGCGCCTTCAGTCGCTCAGAAATAATATCTTCATGCGGTGAGAAACTGTCGTAGGGCAGTGTTTCCCAATCCGGTAGATGGATAATTGGGATCTCGGCTTCGCCAATGGGCTCACCTTCGGCATCCATAAGATGCTCTTGGCCAAGATAAAAATGCAGGGCATTTGCGAGCCTTTGCGCATCTTGCGATTTCTCGACCAGCACCAAGAGCAGGCTGTCTGCACGGGAGGCGAGCTCCGCGATCAGTAACGCGGTGGCTGGCTCTGGTGTATTGGTTAGACGCAATACGGGTGCGTTTGGCTTGGGAAGGGCAGTCAATAGTGGGGGATGAAATGTCAGCATGGTGTTTCGTGGTTTGGTTTCGGCACAGAGTATAGGCGACAATCTGACTTCGTGCCTTGAGGAAAGCAGAATGACTATCGTCGTTGCAGATCGCGGATTGCTAGGGCTTGCCGAAATGGCGCCATGCGACTGGCACATTCGCGCGTATGACACACGGGTGATTCCTGATGCACTCCTCGAGAATGCAGATGCCCTAATGGTCCGATCCACAGTTCGCCTCGATGTGGATCGCCTCCCGAGTTCGGTTCGATGGATCGGCACCGCAACCATTGGTACGGACCATTTGCCACTGGATGCTCTGGCCGCGCGGGGGATCGCTGTGGCATCCGCACCCGGCTGCAATGCGCTTGCGGTCACTGATTATGTGCTCTCGACGGTGTTCGCATGGGCCGACGCTCAGGATCGCGATTGGCGTGGTCTTACGGTTGCTGTGATCGGCGTCGGTGCAGTGGGCTCTCGCTTGGTGACGCGGTTGCAGCAGTTGGGGGTGCAGGCTCTCTGCTCAGATGCGCCGCGCGCCGACCGCGGAACCTTGGCAGATCATGTGCCGCTCGCTGATGCGCTCACACAGGCGGATGTGGTCTCCATTCATGTTCCGTTGACAGACGGTGGTCCGTACCCGACACGCGGATTGTTGACCGAGGCGTTGCTCGCACGCTCTCCGGCCGGATGCCTGTTAATTAATGCCGCACGTGGCCCAGTGATCAGCGAAGAGGCACTCGTCAAGTCCCACTGTGATCTGGCTTTAGATGTCTTCCCCGATGAGCCGGTGATCTCTGATGCGCTGTTGCAGCGCGCATGGCGGGTCAGCCCCCATATCGCCGGCCACTCGGTCGAGGGCAAAGTGCGGGGCACACAACAGGTTGTCAGGGCGCTGTGCAACGCGCTTCAGGTGCCGCTACCGTCATTTGACTTCGAGGCGTTTTGCGATCGACTGGCGCCACGCTCGACTGAGCCATCGATCATGGCGCGAATTGAGGCCTGTTGTCCGCTGGACGAGACGGATCGTGCGTTACGCGATGGGTGTATTGGCCGCACAGAAGCAGAGCGCGTGCATGCATTTGACCAAGTGCGGGCAGAGTATCGGCTGCGTCGTGAGTCAGTGATCGATTTTTAACCAAAAAATATATTGCATCGCACAAAAATAGCCTTATACTTTGGTCCATTGAACTCGCGGAGATGGATAGATGCGAATCAAACTGAACGAATGGAATCAATCAGGTGAGGCCCAAGGGCCAGTCAGTACACGGGGCATGGAACAAGCCGAAATCGAGTCACTGATGCGACATGGACGTTTTGATTGGGCGCGGCCGGTGACGGCCGTGTTCGAACTCCTTCGAAATTTTGTTCTCTTTTGCCGCTGGTCGGGTGAAGTGCACATGCACGGATACCGAGTCGGTCCCGTGCATCAGCAGATTTTCAACCGCCAACGCTAGGCCGCTCACCCGAGAATGGGTGAGAGCCAACGTGCATTTTCGCTTTCGTCTTCGTGACGCAACTGGCTATATGTCGCCAGTTGGTCTTTGCCGATGGTTCCGAGCGTAAAGTAGCGCGACTCGGGATGTGCAAAATAGAAGCCACTGACTGAAGCGGTTGGCCACATGGCCAAGCTCTCGGTCAAAGAAATCCCCGTCGCCTCCTCGACTTCGAGGAAATCCCATAGCGTGCGCTTCTCACGATGATCCGGACAGGCTGGATAGCCCGGTGCCGGACGGATGCCACGATATCGCTCGCGAATCAGATCCTCGTTGCTTAATTGCTCATCGGCTGCGTAACCCCAAAGCTCGGTGCGAACACGCCGATGTAGATGCTCAGCAAAGCTCTCAGCGAATCGATCCGCCAGTGCCTTCAGCATGATGGCTTTGTAGTCGTCATGATCCGCTTCAAAACGCTTCACATGCGCATCAATGCCGTGGCCCGTGGTGACGGCAAAGGCACCGATGTAATCGAGCACACCAGAGTCTTTCGGCGCGATAAAATCAGACAAACACAGCTGTGGTTTGCCATCTGGCATGGGGCGTTGCTGTCTTAACCAATGGGTTCTTGCGATCTCACGACTGGTGTCGTTCGGATCTAAGATCACGATGGTGTTGCCCTCAGAGTAGGCTGGAAAACAACCCGCAACCGCATCAGCACGCAGCCATTTTTCATCAATGATCTGATCGAGCATGGTCTGTGCGTCATTGAAGAGCTTGCGTGCCTCCACACCCTTTCTTGGGTCATTTAAGATGTCAGGAAACTTACCGCTGAACTCCCAAGCGTTGAAGAACGGCATCCAATCGATGGTGTCGACTAAGGCATCCAATGGATAGTCATTCAAGACCTGGCGGCCGAGCACATGCGGTTTGACGATTGTTGAGTCATCGAAGCGCAGCTGATCGGCCAGTGCGTTGGCCTCCGTGATTGGGATCAGTTTTTTCGGTGCACGGCCGGCATGGGCGCGACGCTTGGCATCGTGGTCGGCCTCGATCTCGGCATGGAAGGTGGCGCGATCATCACTTAAGAGTTTGGATGCGACGCCAACGGCACGACTGGCATCTTTGACATAGAGCACGGTGCCTGAATAGGCCGGATCAATTTTCACCGAGGTGTGTGCAGGGCTTGTGGTGGCGCCACCGATGAGCAATGGGATGGTGAAACCTTGGCGCTCCATTTCTGCGGCCACCGTGACCATTTCATCGAGCGATGGCGTGATTAGACCCGACAAACCGATGATGTCGGCCTTGTGTTCACGTGCCGCATCTAA
>JAGYIK010000046.1 GCA_018402605.1 Litorivicinus sp.
GCGGTGGTAATGGCGCCGAGCGCGATCACGACCGCAACCAAACCAAGCGATGAAAACTCGCTACCGACATCGATACCGAGCACAGCCGCCGCGCCAACAAAACCAAGACCAAGACCCAGCCAGTTTTTACGACTCGTTTCCTCACCCAGAAGGAGGCCTGCAAAAATCGCCGTCAAAATCGGCTGCAAACACACAATTAATGCGGTCACGCCAGCAGGGATGCCGACACTAAAGCCGTACCAACAGCCACCCAAATAGACGCCGTGAAATAATGCCCCAGTCTCCATACCGTGGCCGAGGGCATGTTTAGAGAAGCGCTTGAATTCAGCGAGCCACCAAGCGACTAAGAGGAAGCCAAGCGTTACAAGCGCAAATCGAAATGCTAAAGCGGCGAAGGGTGTTGCGTCGGCTGTGACGATCGCACCTGTTGCAAAGGCTGACGCCCACAACACCACGAAGGTGAGCGGCAATCCCAATTGAATCAGCATCGGCGACGCATTGGCACTAGGGCCGCCATTGCGGGATCGACCACCGATAGAGAATAACGAGGACTCGCGCGCTCGTGGTCACCAACACACCGGCCAACAAACCCATCCACGCAGGCCATCCCAACGCATCCAGACCTATCACAATTCCAGAACCGAATACCGCCAACAAAATATAGGGTTGATGATCTGAAAAGGCTTTCGGGATCACATTACAAAAAGTATCTCGCAGAACGCCGCCCAAGGTACTCGAGAACACACCCATCAAAATGGCGACAATCACCGAACTGCCCTCGGCGAGCGCGATTTGCGTCCCCAATGCGCTGAATAACCCAAGGCCAACCGCATCGGGAATCTGGATAGAGCGCTCGGTGACCTCAGCGTGTGAGCGTCGAAGCACCAAGGACGCCAGTACGCACAATCCAATAATCATCCACAGCAAGTGGTCTTGTTCGATCCAGAAAAATGGCCGTCGATCCAACAGCAAATCACGCAGCGTACCGCCACCGAGCGCGGTCACGCCTGCCACAAAACACACACCGATCAGATCCATCCCGGCGCGAAGTCCAGACGCGATGCCAGACAGCGCAAATGCCAATACAGCAAGCACCTCGATCGTACTCTGAAGCACCGGTAAAAAACTCGGTGCAGCCCACTCGCTCACACAGCACTCCAATCCGCGAAAAGAGGCGAAACGATACACCCTTTTATTTCAGCTGACACGGGCGTTTCGGCGAAAAAATCTCCTCGCCCGCGCATTGGATTGGCCGTATGCTTTACGATCCAAGGACGACTCATATGTTTGGTATCACAGACCTCATCACCTTCCTGATCGGCACCGTCATCATCGTGCTGTTGCCCGGGCCCAACTCCATGTATGTCATGACGGTCGCCGCTAAAGATGGCATACGGCCGGGGTTTTATGGTGCTGCTGGTATCTTTACCGGTGATGCTATTTTAATGATTCTCTCGGTCGCCGGTGCCGCGTCACTGATCCAAACCACGCCGTTTTTATTTGCGCTTTTGAAATACGCCGGTGGTGGCTATTTAGCCTGGCTTGGTTTTGGGCTCCTTCGGTCTGCGCTCTCTCGCTCGGAAAACAGCGAGCTCGAGTCGGATACTGACGTGGGTCGTATGAAATCGCGCGCACATCCGTTTCGGACCGCGCTGACCATTAGCTTGCTGAATCCCAAAGCCATTTTGTTCTTCATTTCGTTCTTTATTCAATTCGTTGACCCAGCCTATGACCAACCGCTCCTCTCCTTTTTTCTGTTGGGCTGCCTGGTTCAGGTCGTCAGCCAGATCTATCTGGCCTCAGTGATTTGTATTGCCGTGTACAGCAAGGCAAAACTGCAAGGTAGTCAACGGATTGCGCGGATTGCGAAGGGCCTCGCAGGAAGTGCGTTTTTTGGCTATGGCCTGAAGATGGCGCTGGACCGATAAGCCATTTAAGTGGCAAACAAATACCGCCGCATCGCGAATAACCCAAGAATTGGCCCCGGAAGTAACCACCACACCACGCTGACAGTGCCCCCCTCCGCTAGATGCGTGAGCAGCACAATGGAGCCGATCGATAGCGAAAAGCCGATACTGTTTTGCATCGCTAAGGCACTCCCAACAGACTCTGGTGGACATGCTTTGGCACTCAAGGCTGAAAATTGCGCGGAATCGGCAATCACGAAGAAACCCCACGCCAATAAACCGAGAAGCGGGATCCAAGTTGGGAGATCCGCAATCCATGGGTACAGGAGACACATCGCACCCGAAAACAGAAGCGAGACAAATGCGACCCGCTCGCTGCCTAGGCTTTGGCTCGCCCAACCACCGCAAATCGCCCCAAGGCTGCCAATGCCAATCACCGCGAAGGACCACCAGGCCACGGTGGCGGGCAACGCATCCACACCGAATACACCTGCCACCAGCCAAGGAACCAGAGTCCAAAAGGCATACAGCTCCCACATGTGGCCAAAGTAACCCAGCGCCGCGCCGCGGAAACGCTGGACCTGAAACGCTTTAAAAATCGCACCCACACTCAGACGAACGCCCTGCGGTGCACCATGCGGACCGTCACCGATCCACCACACAAGTCCGCCTGCGCCAAGCGCTAAGACAGACACCCACACCAAAACATCGCGCCATGGCCAGTTGGTAGCCAACCCTGCCATGCCATGCGGGAGCGCGGTACCCAAGGTCAACATGCCAACGAGGAGCCCCAGACCTAAACCCGGTGGCCGAGCTGACCAACTGACAATCAACTTCATCCCAAGTGGGTAAATCCCCGCCAAACAGAGTCCAATGAGAAATCGAAACACGGCACCACTGATGAGCCCTTGCGCAAAATAAACAAAGCCCAGATTGAAAAGGGCTCCGAGGCAGGCCGCGACAAGGACAATCCGTGATGCGCGAAACATGTCAGCCAGACCGGTCAGCGCGAGGAGCAATGTGCCCGAAATAAACCCCAATTGAACTGCACTGGTCAGCAATCCCATCTCCGAGATGGCGACACTCCAATCGCTGGCCAAGCCCGGCCCAACGGCATTGACGCTAAACCAAAGTGAACACCCTAGGAGTTGCGCAAAAACGATTCCGGCAATCGGGATGGTGGTCTGATGCTGCATTAAAGGTCCTTTCATACGAACGAGGATAGTGTGTCATCGATTGCCGAGCGAGAGCCGCCCTATCCGGGTCTACACCAATCGTGCGGCACGCTCTTTGACCCGTCGAAGCGGGATTGACGACTCAATTGAGGCCACGCCATCGATCCGGGTGAGATTGGCAGTAAGAAACCGCTCAAACTCGTGTAAATCCGTCACCGCAACACGGAGTAAATAATCAAAACTACCTGTCATGAGCCAACAATCCACAACCTCCGGGCATTTGCTGATCGCTGCTTCAAAATTGACCAACCGTTCATCGACCTGTTTATCCAGGCGGACCGACACAAAGATGCTGAAACCAAAACCTAATTTCTCTTCGTCAATCAATGCGGAGTACCCGCGAATATACCCCTCAGACTCGAGTCGCTTGACTCGGCGCGCACAGGGCGATGGCGACAGACCAACCTGGTCTGCCAACTCCAATTGCGTTAAACGACCCTCGCGTTGCAATGCTTGCAGAATGCGTCGATCAATCGCATCAATCATCCCAACTCTCCTTTATTTATTCGTCTCGGTTTACCTCGTTTGCGACGATATTCAGCGAAAAAACGTATTTTTTCCATAGTATTTGCCAAAAAACCCCGCAATCACTCATTTATACTGCAAACACAGTACAGGAGAGCAACATGCCCCGCACACAGCAGACCATCGCAACCGATCCAGATGAACGTCAGGAGTGGATTGACGCGTTGCACTCCGTGGTGCGTGAAAATGGCAAAGCCTACGCGCAGAGCTTGCTTCATGAGGTCTCTGATGCCGCGCGTTACATGGGACTCGGACAAACAGATGCACCCTATTCAGCATACCGTAATACCATTTCGCTGGAGGACCAGCCCCGCTATCCAGGTGATCTTGAGATCGAAGAGCGCTTGACATCAGTTATGCGCTGGAATGCGCTCGCGATGGTGGTCCGCGCCAATCGGGCCTACGGTGAGCTCGGCGGACATATCGCCTCCTATGCATCAGCTGCTGAGATCTTTGAAGTGGGCTTTCAGCACTTCTTTCGGGCCTCTTCAGGCGAGACCGATGGGGATCTGGTATATTTCCAGCCGCACTCAGCACCGGGCGTCTATGCGCGTGCCTTTCTTGAGGGACGTTTAACTGAGTCTGATCTCGCGCAGTACCGGCAAGAAGTTCCGGGTCAAGGATTGTGTTCCTATCCACATCCTTGGTTGATGCCTGACTTTTGGCAGGTTCCAACCGGCTCGATGGGCATTGGACCCATCTCTGCCATCTATCAAGCTCGCTTTATGCGCTATCTGCAGCATCGCGGGCTCGTCGAGACCGAACATCGCCATGTGTGGGGTGTGTTCGGCGACGGCGAGATGGATGAGCCGGAATCGATTGCAGCGCTGACTCTGGCCGCTCGCGAACGGCTCGACAATCTCACCTTTGTTATTAACTGCAACCTGCAACGTCTCGATGGACCAGTCCGCGGCAATGGACAGATCATTCAGGAGTTGGAGTCGTTATTTATTGGCGCCGGATGGAACGTGATCAAAGTCCTCTGGGGTTCGGAATGGGACACGTTGTTTGAGCGCGACCACGACCATGTGCTGTTACACCGTTTCTCTGAAACACCCGATGGCGAGTATCAGACTCTTGGCTCAAAAGACGGTGACTACAACCGTCATCGTTTCTTCGAAGCCGACCCCAAAACCGCCGCCTTGGTTGAACACATGAGTGATGCGGATATCAACGCCTTAAAGCGTGGCGGTCACGATTTCAAAAAGCTCTACGCGGCCTTTCATGCGGCCAAAAACCACCAGGGCCAGCCGACTGTGATTCTCGCAAAAACCAAAAAAGGCTATGGAATGGGTGGTGCGGGCGAAAGCAAGATGACCGCGCACCAAGCCAAGAAATTGGATGTCGACGCCCTACTGGCGTTCAGGGACCGCTTCAATTTGCCGTTAAGCGATGCAGAGGTCACCGATCTCACCTTTTATCGGCCCACCGACGACAGCCCAGAAATGCGTTATTTACACGCGCGCCGTGAAGCGCTGGGTGGTTTTTTGCCTGCCCGTCGTCGCAATGCCACAACACCCATGCCAGCGCGACCCAAACACGCGGACTATGCCAAGTCGTCGTTGACTGCAAACGGGAAGTCCATGTCGACCACCATGGCATTGGTTCGCATTCTTGGCGGACTCCTGAGGGACAAGGCCTTTGGTCGCCGCATTGTCCCCATCGTGGCTGACGAAGCACGTACTTTTGGCATGCACACGCTGTTCAGTCAAATTGGAATTTATGCCCCCGATGGACAAACCTATGAGCCCGAAGATGCCGGCACACTGCTCAGCTATAAGGAAGCAAAAGACGGTCAATTGCTCGAAGAGGGTATCACCGAGGCCGGTGCGATCAGCTCATGGACAGCGGCGGCAACAGCCTACTCCGTCCATGGCTTGGATTTATTACCGATTTACATTTACTACTCCATGTTCGGATTCCAACGGATCGGTGATTTAATCTGGGCTGCTGCCGATCAGCGTCCGCGGGGATTTTTATTCGGTGCCACAGCCGGTCGAACCACCCTCTCAGGTGAAGGCTTGCAGCACCAGGATGGTTCAAGCCATTTAAGTGCCGCCGCCATTCCCAATTGTCGCGCCTACGATCCCTGCTTCGCCTATGAGCTGGCAGTGATTGTCGAGTATGGGCTTAAGCGCATGATCGATGAGCATCGGGATGAGTTTTTCTACATCACGCTGATGAACGAGAACTACCCGCATCCCGATCTCCCTGCAGGCACCGAGGACGGGATTTTACGCGGCCTCTATCCACTCTCAATGACACAACCGAAGCGCCCAGTGCAGATTCGGCTGCTCGGTGCTGGAACCATTTTATTGCAAGTGATTGAGGCGGCAGACTGGCTGACAGCGACTTTTGACCTCAACGTTGCCGTGTATTCCGTGACATCGTTTTCCGAACTTGCGCGCGATGCAGAACAGGCTGCGCGAGAAAAACGCTTGGGACTCAATGCCAATGCAGAGTCTTGGCTTACACAACACCTTTCCGATTCAACCCCTATTATCATGGCCACCGATTATGTGCGCGCAGTACCCGCGCAAATCACCCCATACATTCAAGCACCTGTCACGGTGTTGGGAACTGATGGCTTTGGTCGCTCCGCAAATCGCCAAGCACTCCGTGCATTCTTTGAAGTCGATCGCGCCCACATTGCACTCGCGGCTGTCGATCAACTGATTCGGCAGAAGATCTTAAGCCCAGCAGATCGCAAAAAGGCTCTCAAAGCACTCGCAATACAAGCGGAACTCGATCCACCGTGGCACCGCTAAGACTACAAAGTGATTGACAGCTCGCGCGCTTTTCGCTTTATTGAATTCTGAATTCAGAATACAAAGAAGATGAGATGCAATTACAACGCGCAGACCTTGTAGATCAGGTCTACAGTCGAATCAAGGAGGCCATTCTCAGTGGTGACCTCGAACCCCTTGTGCCCCTGAAACAAGAAGAGCTGGCTGAAACGCTCGGGGTGAGTCGACAGCCGATTAGCCACGCACTCATGCTCCTCGAACATGATGGACTGTTAGTCGACCATGGAAAAAAAGGCAAGATGGTGGCGCCTATCGACCCAGATCAACTCCTGTCGCTGTATCAAGTGCGCAGCGCCATCGATAGCTTGGCCGCGCGCCTCGCAGCCGCGCGCATCACATCAGAAGGTGCAGAACAACTCCGTCACATCATCAAAACGGGCCGCGATGCCGAGAAGCGCGGTGACGTGACTGCTCTCGCTCGCGCCGACATCCAATTTCATCGACAGCTCTACACCTTGTCTGGAAACTCAGAAATCGCGCGTGTAGCAGACACCAGTTGGACCCATATGGTGCGCTCCATGCATCGGGTTCTGGAAGATCCATTGCTGTATACACATATTTGGGATGAACACTCACAGATCGCTGAGGCCATCATCCAACACGAGCCTGATCGTGCCGCCCAGTTGTCGGCCTATCATGCAGAGTCCAGCGGACAGGCGACCTATCAACGGCTCACCACCCGCTCTGAGCACACACAATAACAATCCCGAGACAGGAGAAACCTATGCAACTCACAGAGGCACAACTCAATCAATATGATCGCGACGGCTATCTGTTCTTCCCAAGCCTATTCACTCCAGACGAGGCGGCTTATCTGAAGGGCGAAGCAGAAAAAATTTATCAAGAAGACCGTGAAGAAGTCTGGCGCGAATCCAACGGTGTGGCCCGGACTGCCTTTGCAGCGCACACCTACAACGAGGGGTTCCGCCGCCTCGGTGCACACCCACGCATGATAGAGCCTGTGTCACAACTACTCGATGGCGATCTGTACATGCACCAATTTAAGGTTAACGCCAAAGCTGCATTTGACGGCGAAGTATGGCAGTGGCACCAAGATTATGGCACCTGGAAACGTGATGACGAGATGCCTGAGCCACGTGCAATGAACATCGCTGTGTTCCTTGATGATGTCACTGCAGCCAACGGCCCACTGCTCTTCATACCAGGAAGTCACAAGGTCGGCGTCGTTGAAGCAGGCCATGACCTCGAGACAACAAGTTACCCACTGTGGACCCTAGACCGGGCCAAAGTCACCGAGTTGGCCGAGCGCGGGGGATGTGTGGCCCCCACCGGCCCTGCAGGCAGTATGTTGATGTTTTCATCACTCTTAGTGCATGCCAGCCCACCGAATATCTCACCTTTTGGCCGGATCATCGTGTACTTATCGCTGTGTCACGTGGATAACCATATTCGGGCGTTTAACCGAAAGGAATGGATCGCGCATCGCGACTTCACACCGATCAAACCGTTGTCTGATGATTGCTTGAGTGATCTTGCAGCAAGCCGCGCCGCGTAAGGATCCCTCATGTACATCTATCACGACCTGTTAGCCCGAGCCGACCGCCCTGTGCGCGTTGGCCTCATCGGTGCTGGCAAATTCGGCTCAATGTTTTTAAGCCAGGTGCCGACCACACCAAATATGGTGGTTGCGGGCATCGCCGATCTCGATATCGAGCGCGCAAAATCCACCTGTCGAAGCGTTGGTTGGAGCGATGCCTATCTGTCCGGCACTGCATTTTATGATAACGCCGCTGCAATGATGGATGCCTGCGCACCTGATGTGGTGGTTGAAGCCACGGGTAATCCATTGGTCGGCATCTCCCATGCTCGCCAAGCCATTGCGCGTGGTATCCATATTGTCATGGTCAATGTCGAAGCTGACGTGCTCGCCGGCGGATTTCTCGCTGAAGAAGCCCGACAAGCCGGTGTCGTGTACTCAATGGCCTATGGCGACCAACCCGCACTGACCATTGAGCTGGTGGAATGGGCTCGAAGTTGTGGCTTCGATGTCGTCGCAGCCGGTAAAGGGACCAAA
>JAGYIK010000047.1 GCA_018402605.1 Litorivicinus sp.
CTGATTTTACCTTGGGCGAGTTTGATCAAGTCGGTCACGTGGTTGAATCGATCAGTGATGACAACGCCAATGTGGTTGTGGGAACTGTGATTGATCCAGAGATGGGTGATGAGATCTCGGTCACCGTTGTTGCAACTGGATTGGGTGGTGCAGCGCGTCCACATACTGTTGTCGATAATGGGAATGACTTGCGTGCGACGCGTCAGGCCTACAGTCCGACCCAGGCCGATGCACCCCAAGTGCTTCGGACCCAGGCCGTTGGCAACACAGCACTCGCGCAAGCGCCTGAGGTGGAAACGCAGTCGAGTGCAGAGATGGAGCGGATTCTCAATATCCCTGCATTTTTGCGTCGCCAAGCGGATTGATGTGGAGCGCGTGTTCAGTGAGACAGGCTGTCGCGTAGGATGCGATCGACAAAAGCCTGCTAAACTGACCACTGCGAAAGGAGAATTGAGTTGATTGCACAGCGTACGCTGAAAAATGTGGTTCGGGCGACCGGTGTCGGCCTGCATTCAGGGGATACCGTCTATTTGACGCTCCGGCCTGCGCCTGAAAATCATGGCATTCAATTCAAACGGGTGGATTTGGATCCACCGGCGCTCATCAAAGCGAATGCAGACAGTGTCTCTCAGACAACCCTCTCAACCTGTCTGTCTTCGCCCGATGGTGCGCATGTCTCCACTGTTGAGCATCTGCTATCCGCACTCTCAGGTATGGGCATTGATAATGCCCTCGTTGAATGCAATGCACCGGAGCTGCCGATTATGGATGGCAGCGCATCACCCTTTGTGTTTCTGATCCAGTCCGCTGGCGTGCGCGAACAAACGGCAGCGCGCGAGTACATTCGTATTGCCCATATTGTTGAAGTTCAACATGAAGGGAAAGTTGCGCGGCTTGAGCCGTTCAATGGTTTTCGCATCAGTTTTGCCATTGATTTCGATCACCCGGTAGTTGATAAAGGGGCCTGTCACACCGTGGTGGACATTGATGAGGCTTCATTTGTGCGTGAAGTGAGCCGAGCGCGTACCTTCGGATTTATGCGCGATCTGGATTACCTGAAAGCCAATAATTTGGCCCGTGGTGGATCGATGGCCAACGCCATTGTGGTGGGTGAGGATCGCATTTTAAACGACGACGGTTTGCGGCAGAACGATGAATTCGTCAAACATAAAGTGCTTGATGCGTTGGGTGACCTCTATCTTGCAGGTCGTCCCATCATTGGCCACTACATCGGTAACCGAAGTGGTCACGCGCTGAATAATAAACTACTCCGAAAGCTGTTCGCTGACCCGAGTCACTATGAGGTGGTTACCTTTGATCGGTCGGAAGATTGCCCGATACCCGTGCAGCCAATTGCTGAAACTGACGCTTAAGTTCTGGGTCTGATACGGTCTCGGAATAAGCGCTGAGCGCTTCACCACCCTTTTGACTGGTTGGGGCTTTGTTCACTTCGGTTGTATTGCGTTCAGGTGCATCAGGTCGAACGCGGAACTGTAATCGTCGAATCCCTTTGAACAGTGGTTGATCGCTAAGTAACTCAATTAATGCACGCTCTTCAAATCGCAGTTGTGTGGCGAGGCTGCTGTGGGGAACATAAAGCGTCAGTAAACCAAGCTTAAGGTCACCGGTGACTACCTTGTCGCGAAATTGCGCGGGAAGTTGTCCGCGAATGACCTCGGCCCGTTTTGCTTGGATATCCGCTTCGAAACGCAGTGTGTCGAGGTGGCTTCCTGAACGATTGACCAGACTCTTCAGGGTTTTTAGCTGTCCGGGATGACGCATTTCGCTACAATATGCTTTTCATAATTTTCAACACCATAGGATACGCATGTTAGGGACATTTGTCCGAAAGATCTTCGGCTCCAAAAATGATCGAGAAGTGGGGCGGATGTTGAAGGCGGTGAACGCCATCAATGCGCTGGAGGCTCGGTTTGAGACTGCATCGGATGCGGAGTTGAAGGGTCAGCGAGAGATTTTTAAGTCGCGCCTCGCCAATGGCGAAACACTCAATCAAATTCTTCCCGAAGCCTTCGCCGTGTGTCGCGAAGTCAGTCGTCGAACCCTTGGCCTTCGGCACTTTGATGTGCAAATGGTCGGTGGTATGACCTTGCATGAAGGGCGAATCGCAGAAATGCGGACAGGTGAAGGAAAGACGCTGGTGGCGACGTTGCCGGCCTACCTCAATGCCATCGAGGGGCGTGGCGTCCACGTTGTGACTGTGAACGATTATTTGGCCAGTCGGGATGCCAATTGGATGCGCCCCCTCTATGAAGGATTGGGCTTGAGTGTCGCAGTGATCGTCGCGGGCCAAAGTAGCGAAGAAAAACGTGAAGCGTACGGCGCCGACATTACGTATGGCACAAATAATGAGTTTGGCTTTGACTACCTGCGCGACAACATGGCCTTTTCGCCGGAAGGCCGAGTCCAGCGACCCTTGTCATTTGGTATCGTCGATGAGGTCGACTCGATTTTAATCGATGAGGCGCGCACGCCCTTGATTATCTCGGGTCCTGCCGAGGATCACTCCGAGCGCTACAAGGCGGTCAATACCATCATTCCGAAACTCACCGAAGCAAAGATGGCTGAGGACGGGGAAAGCTTTGAGATCGAGGGGCATTACCTGCTTGATGAGAAGAATCGCTCTGTTGAACTGACCGAGCTTGGACATGAAGTGATTGAAGCTGAGTTGGCGGAGCTCGGTTTGCTTGCTGCTGGTGACAGTCTGTATAACCCAGTCAATCTGGCGCTCTTCCACCATGTGAATGCGGGACTCCGCGCACACACGCTGTTTCAGCTCAATGTGCACTACATTATTCAAGATGGACAGGTGGTCATTGTCGATGAGCACACAGGCCGGACCATGCCAGGTCGTCGCTGGTCTGAAGGATTGCACCAGGCGGTCGAGGCCAAGGAGGGCGTTAACATCCAGCCCGAGAGCCAGACCCTAGCCAGTACCACATTCCAGAATTACTTCCGATTGTACGAGCGGCTCTCAGGTATGACCGGTACCGCGGATACTGAAGCATATGAGTTCCGGCAAATTTATGGGCTCGATGTTGTGGTGATCCCAACCAACGTCCAGATTCAGCGCCGTGATTACAACGACCTCGTCTACATGACCATGGAAGAGAAGTTCAAAGCCATCGTCGATGATGTGGTGACCGAACGGGATGCAGGCCGTCCGATTTTGGTTGGTACGGCATCCGTCGAGGCTTCGGAATTGCTGTCTGATTTTCTCAATAAAGCAGGCGTTCAGCACAACGTCCTGAATGCCAAACAACACGCGCGTGAAGCGCAAATCATTGCTGAAGCTGGTCGACCTGGGGCGGTGACCATCGCAACCAACATGGCCGGTCGAGGCACGGACATCATGCTCGGCGGGAATTGGCAGTCTGAGGTTGCCGATCTGAAGTCGCCAACCGATGCGCAGGTTGAGGCGATCAAAGCCGACTGGCAAATTCGTCACGAGGCGGTGTTGCAGGCCGGTGGTTTGCACATCATCGGGTCTGAACGACATGAGTCGCGACGGATTGACAACCAGTTGCGTGGTCGAGCGGGCCGACAAGGGGATCCCGGTTCTTCGCGTTTCTTCTTGTCGCTTGAAGATGATTTGATGCGGATCTTTGCGTCGCCACGGATGCGCTCGATCATGCAGGGATTGGGGATGCAACCCGGAGAAGCCATTGAACACAAGATGGTGACCAATGCGATTGAAAAAGCGCAAAAGAAGGTTGAGGGCCGCAACTTCGATATGCGTAAGCAACTGCTTGATTATGACGATGTTGCGAATGATCAGCGGACACAGGTCTATGCACAACGTAATGAGTTGATGGATGCTGAGGATCTGTCGGAATTGTTTGATGCGATTCGTCGGGACGTCATCACAGAGGTGATGGGCCAATACATCCCCCCGCAAAGCTTGATTGAGCAATGGGATGTGGATGGACTGACGACGGAATTGGCGGATCAGTTCGGACTGGAGTTGCCCATTCAGCAATGGCTCGATGACGACGAATCGCTGTACGAGGAGACTTTGCTTGAGAAGATTCTCGAGGAAGCCGCAGCACGACACACCAAGAAAGCAGCCGTGGTCGGCGACGACACCATGCGGCGGTTTGAAAAACAGGTTTTATTGCAGGTGCTTGATCAGCAGTGGAAAGAGCACTTGGCGTCCATGGATTATTTGCGACAAGGGATTCATCTTCGCGGCTATGCGCAGAAAAATCCAAAGCAGGAATACAAGCGTGAAGCTTTCGAGCTGTTCACCTCAATGCTCTCGCAAATTAAACGTGAGTCGGTTCGGATCCTGACCGCAGTGCAGGTGCCGAGCAAAGAGGAAATCGAGGCTGCCGAGGAAGCCCGGCGCAAGGCGGCGGTCGATCAACTGGCACGGTCCGAGGCTGTACACGCAGAAGCCGATGCGCACAGTGATGCAGCAGGGACGCCTGAGCGCCCGATGCCTGCAACCAGTCACAAGGTCGGTCGAAACGAACCCTGTCCCTGTGGCAGTGGAAAAAAATACAAGCAGTGTCATGGGCGGCTGGATTAAGTCGGCATGGAACACGGTGTGTTGACAGGTGGGCGAGGGAATTCGCGATGCGATCAATAGTTGGAGGTCGCCCCATTGCTGGTGTGCGTTTGGGCGCTGTCCGAGCGCCCGTCTATGCCAATAAGCAACGTGACGATCTGCTCTTGGTGTCTTTTGATGCGGGTACCGTCGGCGCAGCGGTGACAACAACCAATCAGTTTTGTGCTGCCCCAGTGCATGTTTTACGCGCACATCTTCAAGCCACACCTGAGGTACGGTTTTGGCTTCTGAATGCGGGGAATGCCAATGCTGGAACAGGGGTACCTGGGATGGACGCCTGTCATGCGACGGTTCAGGCATTGGCTGATCTTGCGCAGATTGCACCATCCAGTATTTGGCCCTTTTCAACCGGTGTGATTGGAGAGCCGCTACCGGTCAGTGCCATTCAATCCGCGCTGCCCAGAGCGGTCGATGCCCTTGAAATAGGGACTGACGCCTGGGAGCGTGCAGCTGCAGCGATCATGACAACGGACACACATCCAAAGTTACGTCACGTGATCTGTGAGATTGACGGTGTTGAAGTGACGATCACCGGGATGGCCAAGGGATCTGGCATGATTCATCCGAACATGGCGACCATGTTTGGACTGCTGATGACCGATGCAGTGATGGCTCCGGACGTGTTGCAAACGCTTTTACAACGCGCTGTATCGCATAGCTTTAATTGTGTGACAGTCGACGGTGATACCTCAACCAATGATGCCTGTGTAATTGCGGCGACTGGTCAGGCGGCTCACGCACAGATCACCGATATCCACTCTGATGGAGCCGCAGCGTTCCGCGGCGCTGTCTGGCTTGTGATGACTTAGCCGAGATGCTTGCTCGTGATGGCGAGGGTGCGACGAAATTTGTTCAAGTGCGTGTTGAAAGCGCGCGCTCGGACGCAGAGGCGCATTCCATTGCGAATACAGTCGCACTTTCGCCTCTGGTCAAAACTGCCCTGGCTGCATCGGATCCAAACTGGGGACGTATTGTTGCGGCTGTGGGTCGCGCAGATGTGCAGGCCATCGACATTGACCGGGTTCAGGTCTGGCTCAATGGTGTACAAATTGTCGAGAATGGCGCGCGTCATCCAGCCTACACCGAAGCCCAGGGTCAGGCAGCCATGGCACCGACAGACATTGAGATTGTCATCAACATGGGTGTTGGCTCTGGATCCTGTCGTGTCATGACCTGTGATTTGACCAAGGACTATGTGCGAATCAATGCTGAATACCGCACCTGAGGTTTCGGTCGCCTGCGCCGTGATCTGGCGCGATGGACAGATTTTGTTATCGAAGCGTCATGCACAATCCCATCAGGGCGGCCTTTGGGAGTTTCCTGGCGGCAAGCTCGAATCAAATGAATCCCCAGAGTCCTGCTTGCGGCGAGAGCTTCAGGAGGAACTTGGGATTGCGGTGCGCGATACACTCCCGATCTGTCAGATCCCATGGGACTATGGCGATAAGCGTGTACGCTTATGGGTTTTCGAGGTGCTAAGTTTCACTGGGCAGCCTGAAGGTAAAGAGGGGCAGCGATTAATGTGGGTGGCACCTGATGCACTCGGCTCCCATGATTTCCCAAAAGCAAATGACCCCATTACCCGTGCCGTTGGCTTACCGCGTCTTGCGCGGTTTTTTGATCAACGGATGCATCAGGATGCTGCGCGTTGGGTCAGTCAAAGTGATGTGTTGTCACTTTTGTATTTCCGGGGGATGCCGCCGTCGCGTGCATTGGAGGAAGCCATTCAAATGGCCCTCGATATCGGTCACGCGGTGATCCTGACACAGGATCAATTGCCCTGTTATCAGCCCGGTTGTGGGATGCATGTACGGAAGTCAGATGCGTTGGAGAGCGCGCTCGAGGCGCTGTCTGAATTGGACCAACCCTGGCCTGTAACCGCAGGGATACGCACGATGGCGGATTGGGAGCGGCAACGCGACTGGCCCGCCGATGCCCGGTTTGTCTCACCGATCCATGCCACCCCGACACATCCAGAACTCGCCGGACTCGGTCTCTCAGGGTTTTCTGATCTTATTGCCAATATCGGTGCGCCTGCCTATGCCCTTGGCGGGATGACGCGAGATGATTTGGATCGAGTCCATAGTGCATTTGGATATGGCGTTGCAGGCATTCGCGGAGTTTAGTGAAGTTCTTGGTCGTCGTCAGATGGCACCGGATCGCCTGGGATACGATGTCCCTCATCAGCCCATTCCCCGAGATCGATGAGTCGGCATCTGGACGAACAAAACGGCCGATCCGGATTGCTCGGATGATAGTGTGCTGGTTTCCCGCACTCTGGGCAGTCAACCATGATGTCAGGTGTGTCTGTCATGTGATTAGTCTCTGATGAAGTATCCACACATTGTGCTTCAGTTGGTCGGCAGTCCCTGAATTATCGAGCACATGAGACGCTTTTGCGAGACGTTCTTCGCGTGATACTTGGTTGGCTAGAATGTGTGCGATCTCTGCACGTGATCGGCGATCCCGCTGCATTGCACGCGCTATTTGCAGCTCTGGATCGGTATCAATCACGATCACGCCATCAAGATCTCGATCCTGTTGGGTCTCAAAGAGAAGCGGCGAACACAGAATGCGATAAGGCGCATCGATAGGCTCGGTTTTCCAGCTGGCAATATGCGCTTTGACGCGTGGATGGACAATGGATTCAACAGTCTGCTTGAGATGGCCATCGAGATACATGGCATCGCGAAGCTTGCGCCGGTCGAGCATGTCGCCAGTAAAGAACTGATCACCAATGGCCGCTTTGAGCGCAGTTGCGCCCTCTGTCCCCGGTGCAATCACGAGGCGCGCGACATCATCGGCATCAATCGTGGGAATTCCGAGCTGTCTCCATGCGTCGAGTGCGGTGGATTTGCCACTGGCAATCCCGCCAGTCAATCCGTATGTGGGTGTACTTTTGTGCAAATGATCTCCTTTAGGTGAGCATGACGCGGCTCAGCCAGTAACTCAAGATGGCAAGACTCAGGTGCGGCCCAAATCGGATGATTGAGCGTTTGTAGAGGCGACCCTCGATGAACCCGGTCAGCGTTGCAAGCATCAGGCTCCAAGCAATGCCCTCGATCGACAGGAAACTGGCGACAGCTGACAATAACATCACATCGCCGCCGCCAAGCATCTGTTGTTGAGACCACCACATGACCAAGCGGTTCGTCAGCGTCAGCACGACATAAATGCAAATTCCGGTGAAAATATGTTGTCCAATAAGAAGTGGTGCGACTTGCGATTGATAGAGGAGCCCGCCCAAGCCGACCCAAGCGGATACCTGAAACGGGAGCAATCCTGTGCGGGCATCGATGATGGCGCCAAGCAAGAGACAGGCGGCAAGGCCAAGTGTAAAGAGGCGCCAGTGTGGCGACACATCCTGCTGGATAATCCAAGCAGCGGTCAGTAACCACAGTGCCGTAATCCCAAAGATCGTTGGTATCGAGAGCGCTTTGGGCAGTTTCGCTTCCTGCCGCAAGATGCGGTGATCTAAGTGAATTTCGGCGACCAAGCGCCGAGGCATCGTCACACCGAAGTGCAGTACTAATGGCAGTGCAACCAAGGCGCACAGCAGTTCGATCAGACTCATAATGCATCTCCGAGGCTGAAAATGGGTTGGTATAAGGCCAGCATCACAAGTCCTGTAATGACGCCGAGTGCCGCCATTAAAATGGGCTCAAGCACGCTCGTTAATGCGTTTAAATCGTGCTCAAGCCGATCCGATAGCGCCCGATGACCGATTCCGAGAAATTCCGGTAACCGTCCGGATCGGACACCGATCACCCAAAGCCGTCGCGTCATTGCGGTCAGGAGGGTGCGATCAAGAGCCCGTTCCGAGGTTTGACCACCACGGATTGAGGCGGCTGCGCTCTCAAGTTGACTCCGGAGGT
>JAGYIK010000048.1 GCA_018402605.1 Litorivicinus sp.
ACAGCGCGACCGAGGCTAAAACCGCTAAAATGGAGACCAATCCAGCCACGCGACGGGCTGCCATAAAATCAATCGAGGGCACGTTCATTCGCATGGTTACAGTGCCCACTTCGGTAAATGACGGTGGCCAAACAACCCTTCAATAAAAAGTCGTGTCACCAGGGTCGCAGTAAAGAGCGACGTACAGATCCCGATTGCCAAGGTGATGGCAAAGCCCTTCACTGGACCGGTTCCAATCCCCGCCAAAATGATCGCGACCAATAAGGTGGTGATGTTGGCATCCAAAATCGTCACAAAGGCTCGCTCAAATCCGACACGGATCGCTTGTGGATCGGCAAGGCCGCGCATCCGTTCTTCGCGGATGCGGGAGAAGATCAAGACATTGGCATCCACAGCCATCCCGACCGTTAACACAATGCCAGCAATGCCAGGCAGTGTCAGAACAGCCTGGAATAAGCTCATGATGGCAACCAAAAGAACCAAGTTCACCGCCAAAGCGACATTCGCAATCACGCCAAAACCGCGGTAGAACACCACCATAAACAGCATCACCAAGACAAAGCCGATGATCACGGAGTTGAGGCCGGCCTCAATATTTGCCGCACCGAGACTTGGCCCAATGGTGCGCTCTTCAACAAAGTAGATTGGCGCAGCCAAGGCACCCGCACGGAGCAGCAAGGCGAGCTCTGAGGATTCCCGCGGACTATCGAGCCCTGTGATTCGAAACTGATTGCCAAGCACCGCCTGGATGGTGGCAAGGGAAATAATCCCCTGTTCTTTGAAGCGGATCTGCTCAGCCGCGCCCGTATCTGGGTTGATCTCTGTGCGCGTGCGCGACTCGATAAAGATTACCGCCATGCTGCGACCCACTGCGGTTTTGGTCACATCACTCATCCGGCGTCCACCGGTGGCATCTAAACTGATGTTGACCTGCGGCATACCGTTTTCATCAAAACTTGATCGTGCATCACTGACCGAATTCCCGGTGGTGATGAGATCGCGTTCAAGCACTGCCGTCCGGGCACTGTCACGGAACTTGAATTGCTGGGTCTCACGCACCGGTGTGTCCGGCAACGCTTCTAAACGAAATTCCAAGTTCGCAGTCGCACCCAGCACCCGTTTGGCCGTGGCGGTATCTTGCACACCGGGTAATTCCACCACAATGCGGTTTCTGCCTTGGCGCTGAACCAAGGGCTCTGAGACACCAAGCTCATTGACCCGGTTACGGAGTGTGGTCAGGTTCTGACTCACCGCATAGTCTTCAATGTTGGCGACTTCACCCTCGGCCAAGAGAAGATTCAGAAAGGCCGCTCCCTCTTGGTCGACTTCCCGGTAGGCGAACACACCCGTGAACTCGGAGCGAATTCTGGCCACACCCTCAATGCGGGTCTCTGCATCTAAAAACCGAATCGCAATCTCACCGCCCGGTGCGACATCGACCGACCGAAACCGTATCCGCTCTTGCCGAAGCATTTGCTTGATTTCAGAGGCATAGGCATCAAGCCGCTGTGACACCGCCGCTTCGAGATCCACTTCCATTAGGAAGTGCACGCCGCCACGGAGATCTAAGCCCAGTTTCATCGGATTGGCGCCAATCGACTGCAACCACTCAGGCGTCGTTGGTGCCAAATTCAGTGCAACAATGAACTCCGATCCCAGCGCTTTTTGCACCACATCCTTGGCACGAATTTGTGTTTCAACCGAATCAAAGCGCAACAGTGCTTGGGACGCTGACAGATCACGGCGAACCGGCTCAATTCCAGCGAGGACCAATGCGGCTTCTGCGCGTTCAATATCGGAGGTCGCGAGCACATTGGTCGATCGGGCAGCCGAAATTTGCAGACTCGGATCATCCGGAAAGCCATTCGGTAATCCATAGAGTGTGCCGAGAACCAGAGCGACGGCCACAACGACCGTCTTCCAGAGTGAGAAACGTTGAATCACAAATTATCCAATTTAGGCGCTGGTCATGTCCTTGATGGTGCCCTTGGGCAACAACATGGCTACAGCAGGCTTCTGCACAAACACAGAGACGCCTTCAGCGATTTCAACGGTCAACACGTCATCTGAAACCTTGGTGATGCGGCCCATCAGACCACCACCTGTGGCGATCTCATCGCCTTTTGCGAGGTTTTCGACCAAGTTTTTATGTTCCTTTGCACGCTTTTGCTGTGGCCGCCACAACAAGAAATAGAAGATGGCAATGAAGCCCACCAACATGAGGATTTGGAACATGGGATCGGGCCCTGCAGGGGCCGTATTTGCATATGCAGCTGAAATCATGGGTTATCTCGTCCAATATGATCGGAAAGTCGCGTAAAACTACAGTGTGGCGGCCTCGCAGGCAACCGTTGGACCGGTGTTTGTCGACAAAGCCCGCGAAATTGTCTGTCAGCGAAGCCAAGATCTCGTTCAGAAGTGTCAAAATGGCCAACCGATCATAATCCAACTGCACCGGCAGACAGACGGGACTTTCCCCAAAAATTGCTCCATAATCTTCTGAAATCGAATCCTTAATTCGAAAAAGGAAGCAGAAATGGAAACTATGGTGCGTTTTTTACGCGATCCACAGTCACACTTTTTTCTTTTTGGCCCAAGGGGTACCGGAAAATCCACATGGCTCAAACAACGCGAATACAGCATCTACCTCGATCTGCTCGATCCGATAGAGTTTCGTGAGTTTTCGAGAACGCCCGAGCGCCTGAGGCAATTGGTTGATGCGTTAGAGAACCCCTCGGTCATCGTCATTGATGAAATCCAAAAGCTGCCCGAACTCCTCGACGTGGTGCATCAGATCATTGAACAGCAGCGCGGACATCGTTTCGTCCTCACAGGCTCAAGCGCTCGGAAACTGCGACAGGGTGCAACCAATCTTCTCGGCGGGCGACTCTTACGCCGAGAAATGCATCCACTGATGGCAAATGAACTCGCTGAGCATTTTCAAATGGATCGCGCACTCCAATATGGACTCATCCCGCTCATCTATGGATCACACAATCCACGCGAACAGTTAGCTGCCTACGCAAGCGTCTATGTCAAAGAAGAAGTCCAAGCTGAGGCCTTAACACGCAATATCGTCGCGTTTTCCCGTTTCGTCGAATCGATCAGTTTTTCGCATGGCTCGGTCTTGAATCTGGCAGCGGTTGCCCGAGACTGTGGAATCGAACGTAACACCGCGAAGAATTACTTGGCGATTCTGGAAGATCTGTTGCTGATCTTCCGGGTCCCTGTTTTCAACAAACGAGCGAAGCGTCATCTCGTCACCCATGAAAAGCTGTATTTTTTTGATTGCGGTCTGTTTCGTTCGGTCCGCCCGAAAGGCCCCCTCGACCGACCTGAAGAAATTGAAGGTGCAGCCCTCGAGGGATTAGTGGCGAGTCATTTACGGGCTTGGGCTGCCTACCGAAATCAAGAGGATGCGCTATATTACTGGCGAACCAAGTCCGGTGTGGAAGTGGATTTTGTAGTGTATGGCCCAGAGACCTTTCATGCCTTTGAGATCAAGCGGGCACACACCATCCAGAATCGAGATTTGAGCGCGCTTCGTGCATTTCGCAGTGACTATCCCGAGGCCCGTGCGACCCTTCTCTACATGGGAACACGTGCATTAGAGATTGACGGAATTCGGGTTGAACCCTGTGAGGCCTATTTGCGCGCGATGCATCCAGACCACGCGCTCCGCTGAACGCCATGGTGAAACTACTGCGCGCTTCCTCGCGTCAGTTCGGTGTACCAGGTACTCGCCGGTTGGCTCAGAAATTCCGCCAACGGAATTCCGCCGCTCCCTACAACACAGGTCGTGACGCCGGGGAAACGATTTTGGCACGCCTTCAAACCGGATAACGCACGCGTTCTTCGACCACTTTTGACCTCAATCGCCAACACACCAGACATCCCCGAGATGACAAAATCAACCTCCGCATTCCGCTCACGCCAATAGGTGATCGTGTGCTGAGGTTCTGTGGTGTTCAAGATATGCGTCCCGCCAGTTTGGGTCGAAAAGACCCATATCGACCTCAAACTCGCCGTTTATTGCACCACGGATCAGCTGACTGATGGTAGCAGCTTCGCATGTTCCCCTCGCCAATTGAGATATATTGTGATGCTGTTGTGTTGTGGTAGGTGATCATTTAGTCACATGCTGACTGAGGAACACTAATCTGTCACCACTAATAAATAGCCTGATCTGATTAGAATAATGCCTTGCCTGTTAGGGAAGCTTTTGTTCAATTATTTAGTTTAAAAAATTGGCTTAAATTTCCTGCCTCTAATTTGTTCCATGGGACTCTGCTGAACTATATTGAGCCAAAATGTGCCTTGATTCAATTCTCATACTGGTATGGCTTCCATCAACTATTTTTCATTATGTGTCTCCCCTTCAATGCTAATTGGACCTGCCTTTCATGACTGGGACTTCACATCAACCCAAGCTCTGAACCAACTGGAGGTGTGACTCCCTCTCAAAATATCAAGAATCTCAACAGTAACTAATCGCTAATCTCTGACTGCACATGGGGGTGGCTGGTTTAATTAGTCTGTGAGATAGGGACATTCCAGCTCTGTGATTTGATAAATTCTACAAACCAATCAAACCAAAGCCCTTAATGTTACCTCCATAGTGGGGTCTGTATCACGCTGAGGGTAAGTGGGTGGTTGCATCATGAGTGCTTGTTTCAAGACTCCTGCCACCATTCAAATATTTTAAACAGATGCAATGGCTGTAGTAGGTGCCATAGGTGTGCAGCCACAGGTGACTTAATTGGGGCTCAGATCTGGTCTGATTGAAGGTGGCTTCTATTTATGATACCTTGATCAGAAGCATAGATGTTGTTTGGGTATTTCTGGGCTGTAATTTCAGAAAGAAGTCAGCAATGACTGCAAAAAAAAGGTCCCTGACTTAGATCTTCAGCTAGTCAAATTTCTACTGGCAGAGTGGGGTTGATCCACGCCAGGCTGAAATGTGCAAGTGGAGAGCAAATTTAATGATCTCTTGTCTTTGGTTCACTTACTGATAGGCTAATGGTAGCAGCTTCTGTCAAAACCATCCTCACTGCCTTTGAGGTTTCAGATCGCTGATTCCAGCCAACGATCCTGCATGGCCACAGCTGATAAGTGAATCGTTGGGCGCGCATCGAGGAGTGTTTGGTCAGCGAGACCAATCGCATCGAGGCTTGGGGAACCGCCCAATATCTGGTAAAAATCACCGATTACCGCACGTCTGAACCTAGTAGTGCGCTGTAACGCTATCGAATGCCCGGGAATTTGCTTTTCAGACTTGGAGCCATCCACTGACTTGAAACTTCACGCCGATCAGTGATTTCGCATTTTACCGAGGCTAAATACCTGAAACCCGCGCCTGAATCCAAGCCAGGATCGGCTTCTCCCAATGAATCATCTGTTAAGCCCTACCAAGGGCTTGGGACCCAGCCCATGACCGGGCCGCACATCAAACAGGCGGTGTTGCCCAGTAAAACCGGCACCGCTATCGGCCACCTGCTCTGGTCGTCACGCCTTGACCGTGCCATAGGTGCCGATAGGCATAAATGCCGAAGGCTTGATGGTCCCGCGTGGAAAGGTGATTTCACCATTGCCTGCGAAGGCTATCGGTGGTCTTCACCTGAAACTGCATATGATATTCAGGGGCGCACGATCGGCTCTTGGGGTCATAGGTGATCAAACAGGCACGCTGCAACTGAAAATGAGCACTTGATTCCACTGCCAGTTCGGTAGGCCGCCAGCATCCGCTCTATAGCCGCCAAAAGCTGACACCAGCATCAAAAGCGTCGACTCGTAAATGGAAGTTGGTGAATAAGACATCACAGATCCGAAACCGAAAGTCATGTGATAAAAATCGAGGTCCTACTGGTCTGTGCTACGCGGTCTTACCGAGCTGATTTGGCTGCGCCTCTAAGCAGCGCATGCTCGTTGTGCCAATGGTGACTGTTAATGACGTCCGTCTAATTTAGCCTGGTTGATGATCTCGGCAACCTCTTCAGTGATGCGATACCACTCCGCATGACCTGATGCTCGGTGAGATTCAACCTGCACTGGATTGAAGCGTTTGGTGCTGAAAGTGGTGTAATTCTGATACCCAGCGCGCGCCGCGCGCTTTGAGCGCCTCAATCATGGCTGCATCGATATGCAAACCGGCCGTGGGTGCCGCCACCGCACCGGCGTCCTTGGCAAAGACGGTTTGGTAACGTTGGCGATCCGCTTCGGTATCGGCACGCTTGATATAGGGGGGTAGTGGGATGTGACCAAATTGCTCGGCCATCTCCAGAATCACCACACCGGGCGCGCTTCGCAAGAGAAACAAATCGCCATCGCGACCGGTCACTTCAAGCGTAAACCCCCCATCCATATGGAGAATCGCACCGGGTTTTGGCGTTTTTGAGGCTTTGACGAACGCCTTGATTTGGGTATCACTTAAAAGCCGCTCGATCATCACCTCAACGCGGCCACCACTGGCTTTCTCGCCAAAAAGTCTGGCTGGAAACACGCGCGTGTTGTTGGCGACGATGACATCTCCTGGCTCGATCAGATCGACCAAATCCGACACCTGACGATGCGCAATCGGCGCATCTGGCGTAATGACCATCAGTCGACTGGCGGTGCGATTGGCAAGGGGCTCCGAGGCAATCAGGGCCTCTGGTAATACATAGGTGAAGTCTTGGCGTTTCAAATGATGTCCTCAAGTGCGAGACGCAGTCTAATGGGCTCAATAATTTTCACAAGGCGGCGAGACAGGCCTCGCATTGTTCTGTAACCCGCTTGGCCATGAGATCTGAGACCTCAGGTGGCAACCCAAGCGCACTGGCCTCTTGGGGTAATGTCATCAACACCTCGACAATGGCATGCATCACCGTCTCGAGCTCAACGCGCGTCATGCTGGCTGCTTCCGCCAATGCCAAAAGCGCCTCTTTGGGGGGATGCGAACCGAAGCCACGATAACTCATCGCATGCTCGCCAAAGGGATGTGGGCTATAGGTCACATCAAACCAGGGAGCGGGCTCCCAACCGCCATGATCGCGCTGTAAAAAAGCCCAATTCTTGGTGTGATCGTCGTGATTGAGCGCCAATAAATTGAATAATGCACGTCGACACTGAAGCTTGGCGACTGCAGGCGACTGGCACAAAAATCGCGACGCCTTGATCAAATCCACATAATCAAGGCTAGGTGCCCGATAGTCTGCATCCAACAGTCCACAGGCACTGAGCATGTGGAGGCGTCCACCACCCTCGGTGACATCAAAGCGTTTCACAGCCAGCCACTGGGTTGCACCGGATTCAGGAGGTGCATCGACCAACGCCCAGGCACAGGGCTGACAGCCGGCTTTTTCTGCCAAGGTGAGATACAGCGCTTCGGCAATCCCTTCGTTGTGACCAAGTGCTGTCCGCCCGGTGGTGAATTTCACAATCCAGGCCTGATCGCCTCGGGCAGGTGAGAGTCGGATGCGCTGAAGGGTTGGATCGTCGCTATACACAAGCGCCTTGGGTCGTGCGCCACCGGATAATCCGACCTGCATCAGCACGCTGAGTAACGCATCCGAGCGCCCTTCAAACAGCATCTGCGCACCCACACCGAGCGCGCTGAGATCCGGGGCTTCCTCCGCCAATTCAATAGGCACGGACGGATGAAACCGAAGGGCTCCGATACCAGAATCGCCGAGTAATGCCAGGCGATCCATGGCTGTCATCCCAAATGGATCACCACCTATCCGCCGGATGTACCGATCCATCAATAAGCGCCCCCACCCATCGGGCAGCGCGTCGGAAAACACACCATGTAATCCGTCATGAGGCTCTCGGGGTGCTTTTTGCAGACGGTTGTCAGCGTGGAGTTTGAGCGGTGATAGGTTGCCAAAACGTGGGTAATACCCTGCGTCGTACTGGAAAAAGACGCCCTGTGTATTTTGTGCAAGAACCCCCACCACGACGGATTCGCCCGATTCCAACTTTCTCGAAATGTCTAAACGACGGACGGTCTCAGACATTGGACAGGACCTCCGCGATGGTTTTTGGCTCGGGCTTCCCGGACTGCGTCAACGACAGAAGTGCGTGTAGGTCATCGAGACATTCCCATAACAAACAAAACTGCCGCAATGAGATCTCGCCTGACAACTCGAAACGCTTAATGGTCGCCGCCGGCACAGTGCTCAACTGAGCCAAGCGTGCACGTGAGAGTTTCCGTGCGCGGCGCTTCGTTCGCAGATGATCAGCCAACCGACGCTGGAGCTCAGGTGAATGCAAAAATGGATCAATCATGGGCCTCATGGTATCCAAAAATGCGAAATAAGTCTTCATTTGGACATCATGATATCCTTTATCGATAGGGCGAAACCTGGCCATTTCATCGCAGAGAGCATCGCAATCGGAT
>JAGYIK010000049.1 GCA_018402605.1 Litorivicinus sp.
CGTCTAAACTGTCCTCTCTTGTGGCGCCATACGACCTAGTGCGCACGATGCGCGCCAGTATTGTTGTTCTCGGGCCGTTATTGGCACGGGGCCATGAGGCGGAAGTTTCACTGCCTGGTGGTTGCGCGATTGGTGCCCGCCCCGTAAATCTGCACATCAAGGCGCTAGAGCGCCTCGGCGTCGAGTTTGAAGTGACCGACGGTTACATCAAGGGTCGAGCGCCCGGTGGGTTAGTCGGCGGCAAAATATTGTTCGACAAAATCACGGTGACGGGCACGGAAAATGTGTTGATGGCGGCGGCATTGGCCCGCGGTGAGACCATCATTGAAAATGCGGCTCGTGAACCCGAAGTGTCCGATCTTGCGGATTGCCTTGTTGCATTCGGTGCAAAAATCGATGGAATAGGCACGGATACATTGCGTATTGAGGGAGTCAATGCGTTACATGGTGGGACGCACCGCATTATTCCCGATCGAATCGAGGCGGGGACTTTTTTGGTGGGCGCTGCTGCGACACGCGGTGCGTGTACGCTGACGGATTGTGTGCCTGAGCATATGGAAGCTACGCTCATGAAGTTGCAGGAGGCCGGTGCGGACATTACCCGTGGAACGGACTTTGTCTCGCTCGATATGCAGGGTAAGCGCCCCAAGGCGGTCGACATTACGACGCTCGAATATCCTGGGTTTGCGACGGATATGCAGGCCCAATTTGTCGCTCTGAACGCAGTGGCAGATGGGGTCGGTCGAGTGACAGAGACAATTTTTGAGAACCGTATGATGCATATTCCTGAGATGCAACGGATGGGTGCTTCGATCGACTTGCATGGTGCAACGGCTAGCGTGACCGGAATCCCGGCATTGCAGGGTGCGCCTGTGATGAGTACCGACTTGCGTGCGTCCGCTTCTTTGGTGCTGGCAGGCCTCGTCGCAGAGGGTGAAACAGTGGTGGATCGGGTCTACCATATTGATCGCGGGTACGAGCGGATTGAAGAGAAATTACGCCGACTGGGTGCGGACATTGAGCGAGTGCGTGTGTGAGTGAGCCACTGACATTTGCACTGGCGAAAGGCCGCTTACTTGATGAAACGCTTCCGCTCCTCAAGGCCCTAGGTATTGAGCCTTTGGAGCAGATTTCAGGCAGTAGAAAACTGCTCTTTGAAACCACGCGATCAGATATTCGGTTGCTGGTTCTGCGGGCGACCGATGTGCCACCCTATGTCGAGCGCGGCGGTGCGCACCTCGGTATCGCGGGGAAAGATACATTACTGGAGTACGGCTCTGACATGTTGTGTGAGCCTGTGGATTTGAAGCTCTCTGCATGTCGATTGATGACTGCGACGCGGGTTGGGGTTGAGCTACCAAAAACGGGTCGCTTACGTGTTGCAACAAAATATGTGAACGTGGCGCGTCAATATTTTGCCTCGCAAGGTCGGCAAATCGACCCCATTAAACTGTATGGCGCGATGGAGCTGGCCCCGATCGTTGGAATGAGTGATGTCATTGTTGATGTGGTGGACACCGGGAATACCTTGAAGGCCAACGGGCTTGAGCCGCGCGATTTGATCGCACATTCGAGTGCGCGATTGGTGGTCTCGCGCGTTGCAATGAAGACGCGCTATCACTTAATCGCTCCAATGATTGAACAATTGAATGAATGGGTACATCAGACCAATGCAGCTTGATCCGACTCGATTAGATAGCCAAAGCGCTGACTTTGTAGCGCGGTTGACCGAACTGACCGCCTGGGAATCCGTCTCTGATTTGGATCGACAGACGCGCGTTGCGGAAATCATCGCGGACGTGCGCGCACGAGGTGACGCTGCTCTTGTGGCACTCACAAAGACACTGGACCGGTATCCAGTCGCCAGTGCATCGGATTTACTACTGACTCAAGATGACTTGCAGCGCGCATTCGATGGCTTGTCACCTGATTTACAATCCGCGCTCCAGGCCGCGAAAGAGCGGATCTGGGGCTTTCACGAAGCGCAACGCGAGGAGAGTTGGCGCTTGCCTGAGGCGACTCCGGGGATCGTGCTGGGTCAGGAAGTGCGCGCAATGCAGCGTGTGGGCATTTACGTCCCAGGTGGACTTGCAACCTATCCATCGTCGGTTCTCATGAATGCGATTCCTGCAAAGGTCGCGGGAGTGCCGATGGTGCAAATGGTCGTTCCTGCTCCTGATGGTGTTCTAAATCCTGTGGTTTTGGCTGCTGCCTATCTCGCCGGCGTGGATCGCGTGATTACCATCGGGGGCGCGCAGGCCATTGCAGCATTGGCATACGGAACCGAAACAGTGATTCCGGTGGATAAGATTGTCGGCCCCGGGAATGCCTGGGTTGCGACAGCGAAGCGGCAGGTGTTCGGAAGGTTGGGTATCGATATGATTGCTGGCCGTCAAATTCGTGTGTGGAATACCGATGGACCCCGATTGGGTGGCGATGGACTTGTTCAGCCAAGCCGAACACGACGAGGACGCCCAACCCGTTTTGATCTGTTCTGATCCCACATATATTGAATCTGTCATTGCCTCGATGAACCGGCTCATCGGCTCACTTGATCGATCCGACATTATTTCGGCCTCGATCAATCAGCGTTGTATCGTTATCCAAGTCACGGACCGTTCTGATGCCTTGGCTGTGATCAATCGAATTGCTCCTGAGCACCTTGAACTGTGCGTGGATGATCCGGAAACGATGCTGCCCGAGATCCAACATGCAGGTGCAATATTTATGGGGCGGCACACACCGGAGGCTCTTGGGGATTACTGCGCAGGTCCAAACCATGTGTTACCCACCTCGGGGACGGCACGTTTCGCATCGCCCCTAGGTGTATATGATTTTGTGAAACGCTCGTCCGTGATTCATTGCAGTCCAGAGGGCGCCGCAAAGATCGCCGGGGTTGCATCGACCCTGGCGCATTCGGAAGGGCTTACAGCGCACGCACGCTCGGCTGAGTATCGTCAGTGAGTAACAACCCCTATGTCGCGCGTCTGATTCCACAATGGGTCAGGGATGGAGCTGCCTATCAGGTGCCTGACGCGACGGGCATGGTCAAACTTGATGCGATGGAAAATCCCTACGTCTGGCCCATCGAACTGCGAGAGGAGCTCGCAGCACGCGTCGCTGACTGCGCACTGAATCGATATCCGGATCCGCATGCATTGGCAGTCCGCGGGCCATTGCGGCGCTGGATGAACATACCAGAATCGTTGGAGATGTTATTCGGTAATGGCTCAGATGAAATCATTGCGCTGCTGATATCGACGCTGATTGATAGTGGACGGTCGGTTTGTGCGCCAGATCCAAGCTTTGTCATGTTTCGCGTTTTAGCAAATCAATACCGGGTGCCGTTTCATGCGCTCCCGCTCGATTCTGAGCGCGATATCGATCTTGACGTTTGGTTGCAGACTCTAGCAGCGACTGATCCGGGCATCATTTTTGTGCCACAGCCGAACAACCCAACTGGAAATGTATTTAGTAAGGCGCGTTTGGCGCGTGTGATCGAGGCCACTGAGGCCTTGGTGGTCATTGACGAGGCCTACACCGCGTTTACTGATGCCGACTATGTTGACTGGGCTTTGAGATACCCAAACGTTGTGATTATGCGGACGCTATCCAAAGTCGGTTTGGCAGGAAGTCGGTTTGGCTTGTTAATCGGTGATCCCGCCTGGATTGACCAGTTTGATAAGTTGCGATTGCCATACAACATCAACGTGCTCTCGCAGGTTGCCGTCCAGTTTGCACTTGAGCATGTGGATGTCCTTGAAAGTCAAAGTGCAGCTATTCGGGAGGAGCGCATCCGGCTCACCGAGGCACTTAAAGCGCGAAAACTGGTTGTTTGGCCATCAGAAGCGAATTTTTTGATCGTATTGATGCCCGATGGGCACGCACAGGCCGTATTTGAGGGACTGAAAGAACAAGGTGTACTCGTGAAGTGTCTTGACGGCTCACATCCATTGATGGCCAATGCGCTGCGCGTGACTGTAGGCGCACCAGCTGAGTCCGATGCGCTGTTAACAGCAATGGATCAGTTACTTGGAGGCGGTCGCTGACCCACGATGAGGGTTCTCTCGATGGGTTGCCCATTCCGTAACAATTTCAACTTCAGTTCTGTGCCTGGCTCCAAGTCCGCGACCTGATTCATGGCAACGCGTCCATCACTGACTCGCTCTCCGTTGAGGTGCGTCAGGATGTCACCTGGAAGCACATCAGCCGCTGCTGCGGGCCCACGGCGAAAAATTCCTGAAATCCAGTACGCCTGCATTTCGACCCCCCCGAATGACCGCGCCAACTCTTCAGTCAATGGTTGGGTCTCCACGCCAAGCCATCCGCGGATCACTTGGCCATTCGCCACCAGCTCGTCCATGATCTCGGTCGCGAGGGAGGTTGGGATTGCAAAACCGATTCCGTTTGACCCGCCGCCCCGAGTGAAAATTGCGGTGTTGATTCCGATCAGCTCGCCTCGGATGTTGATCAGCGCACCACCGGAGTTGCCTGGATTGATTGCAGCGTCTGTTTGAATAAAATTTTCGTAAGTCGAGAGGCCAACTTGGTCACGTCCTGTCGCGCTGAGGATACCCATGGTCACGGTTTGTCCGACGCCAAATGGGTTCCCGATGGCGAAGACCAAGTCACCGATCCGTCCAGGTGAGGTGTTTAAAACCAACTGAGGTAGGTTGGTCTCTTCAATTTTTAAAACCGCAATGTCGGTATCTGGGTCTGTGCCCACCACCGCCGCTTGTGCGATGCGACCATCGCGCATCTCAACCACGATGTCGTCAGCGTTCGCAATCACATGGTGATTCGTCAGGATGTAGCCACCTGCAGAGACGATCACACCCGAGCCCAAACTCGATTCCATACGTTTCCGGCGCGGTTCACTTGGCAAGTTGAAGAAATTTCTAAAGAATGGATCACGAGCCAGTGGGTGAACGCGAGTTTCAACGATCGTGGTGGTATAGATGTTGACGACCGCGGGTGCGGCGCGCTCGACTGCTTCAGCGTAGCTTGTGGGGCCGCTCGCCGGGATTTGCCCGGCCAGCGGCATGGACTCGACAACCTGAAGCTCAACGCCGCGGCTTCGATCAGTCAGTTCGGGAAATTCTCGAATCACCAACAGGGCCACGAGGATACCGGTAATAACAGGCCAAAGAACGCGTGTGACTTGCTGTAACATGCAACATCCTAGAAGAGACAATTAATGATTAGTTTACACACACTGATGCAAACCCTCGACGATTGGATGCGGCCATCCGAATTCCAAGACTATGCGCCCAATGGGTTACAAGTTGAGGGTCGGGATTCGATCGGGCGACTGGCTTTGGGTGTGACAGCGTCCGCCGATGTGATTGATCAGGCGCTGGCGTGGAATGCAGATGCGTTGCTGGTGCATCACGGTTATTTTTGGCGCAATGAGCCTGTCACGCTGACAGGAATGAAAGGCGCGCGTGTACGACGGTTGATGAAGAATGATATGTCGCTTTTGGCCTATCACCTTCCATTAGATTGCCATGCTGAATTCGGCAATAACGTGACATTACTTCAGCATTTAGGGTTTTTGGACTGTCAGCCAATTACCGGCGAGTCCGGACTGCTTTGGGAAGCATCGATCGATCCAGCGATGACGCCGAGGGAGTTGGGTGACTTAATTGGCGAGCGGCTTGAACGGCAACCATTGGTGGTCGAATCGCCTGTTGGGGTCGCAAAGATTCACAGGCTGATTGTTTGCACCGGTGGTGCGCAAGACTATCTGTCGCGTGCGCACAGACATGGGGCTGATGCCTATTTATCCGGGGAAATTTCAGAGAGAACCACGCACGAAGCAAGAGAACTCGGAGTCCATTATTTGTCTTCAGGCCACCATGCCACTGAACGTTACGGGGTGCAGGCCTTAGGTCAGAAGCTGTCGCAACACTTTGAGATTGAGGTGGCTTTTTTTGATGACCATAATCCTGCGTAGTGGTTTGGCTTACGAATTGAGCTGTCCACGTGAGTCTGCATAGTCACGCGGCGGGATCACATCAATCACATTATCCAGCATGACGGTCTCTGTGGCCGGCTCGCCTCGGAGCTCTGCGGCCAATGCCTGTTGTTTTGCAGCCAAGCGTTCTAGTGACTCTGCGGTTTCATTGAGATGGCCTTGGATGTCTTCAATCAGGGATTGATGCTGCGCCTCAAATAATGTTTTCTCGCGTTCGATCTCAGGCGATACGGTGGTCAATGTTGTCGGTCTCCGCAACAGCCAACCGAGCAACGTGCCCAGTGCAAATGCCAGGATGATGAGTCCAATCGTTAGTTCAGTCAGTTCCACACAACACCTCTCTTTGTTGGCCTCAGTGTACGAACTTTGCGTTCAGAGCGCGAGCCGTTAGACTGCCGCCTTCTTAAAGGAGTGGCATGCAAACACCAGTCATTGAACGAATCGCCGGTCCGGTGGGCCTAATTGAGACTGCCAGTGTGTTGTGCAGTCTAGGCGAACCTATGCCTTCACGCGCATTGTTGTTACTTCATCCGCATCCGCTGCACGGCGGGAGTATGGGTAATAAGGTCATTACAACGATGGCCCGGGCAGCCCGCGATGTGGGTCTACCTTGTGTTGCGTTCAACTTTCGCGGTGCTGGTGCGAGCGAAGGCGTTTGGGATCATGGGGATGGTGAAGTGTTTGATGCGTTGGCCGTCGCATCGCGCATGGCGAGCCAGGGCGTACGAGAGCTGTGTTTGGCCGGCTTTTCGTTTGGTGCCTCGATGGCTGCTAAGTTGATACTGGTATTGCAAAGCGAACAGCCTGATCTGCGGGTCAGTGATCTGGTACAGGTTGCGCCTGCCGTTGAGAATTTTCCGGTGCATCCTGCTTGGCTGACTGGTATCGCCCCCTATGTCCTCTTTAATACCGACGATGAGGTTGTTGCGGCAAGCGCGATGCAGCGCTATGCCGATGCGATTGGAGTATCAGCTTCTGTGCATCCCGAGGGAGGGCATTTTTATCATGGGCATTTGCCGCGATTGAAGGCTGATGTGACTGCGCATTGGCGCGATAGAGGGCTTGTGTAATGCAGCGAAAATTGGCACTGCATGTTTATGATGGCCTCGTTGAGATTGGCCAAATCAGCGCCGATCGGAATCAACGGCAAGCCCTAGTCCAACTTGATGCTCTGGGTGAGCGACTGCTGCATGCGAGGCCTTGGACCGGAATGCGTCGTGGTTTGTTTCGGCGCGTTCAATGGAGTACCCCCGAGCGTGGAGTGTATCTTTGGGGTGGAGTCGGCCGTGGAAAGACGTTCCTCATGGACTTATTCGTCGATTCGCTGCCAAGTGGTGTGGCGAAGCGACTTCATTTCCATCGCTTCATGAACACTGTGCATGAACAGTTGACAGCACTTCAGGGCACTGAAAATCCGTTGGAAGTTATCGCCGATCGGTTGGCCAGAGAGGCCCGGGTGCTGTGTTTTGATGAGTGTTTTGTGTCAGATATTACCGATGCGATGGTCTTGGGTACGCTGTTTGATGCGTTGTTCCGCCGCGGGGTGCCTTTGGTGACGACCAGTAATATCCCACCCGATCAGCTGTACAAAGATGGATTGCAACGCGATCGATTTATTCCAGCGATTCGCCTGATTGAGGCCTATTGCGAGGTGTTTAATCTGGACTCAGGAACTGACTATCGGCTGCGGACATTGGAGAATGCGAGGTTGTATCACTCGCCTTGCGATGCATCGGCGATGGATGCCATTTGGGAATCGGTGTTGGCTTTAGCGCCAGAGGCGACGCGCAGTGAAGGGGCGAGCATCGAGATCAATCGGCGTCAGTTACCTGTTCGATTTGTGGCTGAAGACGTGATCTGGTTTGATTTTGAGGTGGTCTGTGGACAAGGGCGTGCGGCGCCTGACTATATCGAGATCGCCCGCGTCTTTCATACGGTGGTGGTGTCCCACGTGCCGCAGCTGGATATTGCGGGCGATGATGTGACGCGTCGCTTTTTGCACATGGTTGATGAATTTTACGATCGATCCGTCAAGCTGATTCTGGCCGCGGATGTGTCATTGCAGCAATTGTATCCAGCGGGTCGCCTAGCCTTTGAAATGGATCGATGTGGGTCACGTCTGCAGGAGATGCAGTCGGTCGAATATCTTGAGCGGCCGCACAAGCCAGAATAACAAAAAGGCGGTTGCGTAATTTTCAGTCCATCTCTATAATCCGCGCCTCTTTGAATTTTGAACGCCGC
>JAGYIK010000005.1 GCA_018402605.1 Litorivicinus sp.
ATCTTCCAAGGTTGAGCCAAATACAATTCGGCCATCCGCTCTCGGAATGGCATAACGCCCATCGCATAAAACAACGCGGGAAACCAAATGGCTCGGGGAAAACAACAGCATTTGTCCCTTCATCGGTTTAATGGGACATCGAACTCCGACGGTATCGAGGAGCTGTGTCGTCCACGCACCCGCTGCCACGAGAACCTGTGCAACCGGGAGCGATTGCCCATCCACACACACTTCGGGCGCCTCAATCGAGCCACCGAGGCTGACCTCGTGAAACTCAAAAATCTCAATCGTCGAATGCCCCATACAAGCCAACCGAAGCGCCTGTCCGAGCCTTGGGTTTCGGACACTGGCGATCTCGGGCATCCAAAGCGGAGGTTCAGACAGCGCAACGTGCGGTTCAAGTGCGCGCGCCTCATCGCTTGAGATGGATTGCACGCGTTGTTGCAAACCTCGACCCCAGGCCAACGCATCAGCACGCTCTTCCATCGCCGTCACGAGCATGCCATTTTGCAGCCATTCCGAATCGATGCCAGTCAACGCATGCAACCGATTTACCAACCCAGGATAGGTCATTTGTGACCAGGTCGCTAAAGCCGTAATCGCAGGAGAATACCGCCATGGATAGAGCGGTGAGACGATACCGCCGCCAGCCCATGACGATTCCATCGCGGCGCGCTGGCGATCCAAAACACGCACAGAGCACCCCGCGTCTGCTAACTCAAGTGCAGTCATCAAACCGATCACGCCGGCACCGACAATTGTGACATCTGGGGTCATCAGCGAAGATTGATTGCGCATGTCAGCAGTATCGCACGAGCCGCACCTTTTCTTCAGCCGAAACTACACTCTGGTGATGCAGCTCATCGGTCTCATCACAGCAGGCGTCATTGCCCTAACCATTCTGACCCAGGCGGTTGGTACTTGGGATGCGCCCCGCGAGCGACAAGCCGCGAATTTGGCGGTAAGCGCTTATCGTCAGGCGATTCGCTACACCATGATTCAGGCAATGCATACACAACAATCCGTCGATGTTGTTTTACCTGAAACAGCACAAAGCATCGAAATCCGAACCCTCATGGGACAACGCATCACCGCCTATCCCGACGGCACAGTGAGCCCTGGACAAATCCGTATTTGTGGACGAATAGGCGATACCGTCCTGCGTCTCTCAAGTTTGGGTCGCACATCGACGCATCGGGAATCAACCGACTGCGACCTACCAGCAGCCCGGTGAACCTGCGCTCCGTTCACCTGCTGTGGTCAATTCCCAATACCCACAGACATGCGGCTTAATCGGTTCAAGCCGCACAGCAACACAATGCTCGCCGCAGCTTGCCAAGGTCAGTTGTGCGTCATCGCGACCCTGCACGGTCGCAGGAAATACCCCATGGCGTTGACGATGCACCCACAGCCCCTCAACCGCTGAGATCAAGTGGGTCTGGTATTGCAGTGTCTCTGCGCGATGAAAACTCGCGCCAATGAGTTGGCCGGCTGATGCAGCCAAGATCGCCGCAATCCCCATGACAACCAATAATTCGATCATTGAGAACCCACGGCTGTGCGCCAAACTGCTTGCCGTTCTGATATCTGCCATTGTCCCTCATCCCACGTCAGCTTTAACCGCACCAGACGTTCAGACAGACCATCTGGAACACTGTATTCAATCACCTCTGGTGAATCCTCGGGTTGCAATGCAGCCACCGCGCGATCCAGCGCTTGCCACTCCAGTTCGGCCGCCAAAAGTGTGCGATCTTCCATCTGCAGCACCCGTTCGCCCTGAATCTGCTCGGTTAACCGCAACGAAAAGTCAGAGACCCACAAAAAACCCAGTACCGAAAGGAAGACCAGAGCACCAATTAACACTGAACCGCGCCTAGACATCGATCACCTGCCCTGGCAAACGCCTGTGACAGTACGACCAGTCTGGATCTGTGAGATACAGGCAGACACGGTCTGAATCGGTGTCGACTTGGAATCCACCACGTGCATCCATCAGCGCATGATGCGAGGTATTGCCAAAGCGATTTTGATAGATCCAAATCGCTGGTTCGGTTTGCTGGGCGCTCCGCCCCAAATAGACAAATACGACAGAAAATGGATGACTCAATCGCAGTGCCTGATCGCTTAAGGGGGTGACCGACGACGGACCCACTTCAGCACGCATGTCACTGATCGATACCGACTCAAACCGCTGTGCTGGAACCAATAGAATGGGTAGGTAGAAAGTCGCCTCGTTTAAATCATTTCTGGACAGCGTGCCCTCAATCTCAGTGGCTCTCCGGGACGCATCGGTCGACCAAATCGACACCATCACCAAAGTGAGCGCTAGACCAATCGCCAGTGCCACCAACGTTTCTGCTAAGAGCCCTGCCTGTCGGACCATGTCACCTCCTGTTGATAGACCACGTCGTCCTCCAATTGCAGCCTGACCAGGCTTACATACTGAGAGGAACCCAGTGCACGCACCTGCAGCGTGAGTTGATAGTCAGACAGCGACACCGCCTGCATCGATTGATTGAAATAATGAAATTTTGTGGAAGGCATCACATCGACCGGCCCTCGGTCATACAGCACCCAGGTGCCGCTTTCACGAAGCCCTTGACTCAAAACCAAGGCGGCCTGCGCGCCATCAATGAGGGTTGCACGTATCCGACGATCGGCCTCAGCGGTCTGCAAATCCGGACCACGCGACACGAGGACGACAAGAATAAGGCTGATCACAGCCAGCCCAGTCAGGGCATCGGTTAAAGCAAATCCACGCATACTGTCCTCCGAGAGACAGTACAGCGGGAATTACGGAGAAGGGATCAGAATCTGGACTTCAGTCCGAGTCGATTGGATGCAACCGGAGTTCTTTTGGGAGCGAGAATTGTACCGACTCATTGACGCCGTCTTCTTGCACCACAGCTGTTGCACCCAGTGTTTTTAGATGCGCGCACACAGCCTGCACAACTGATTCAGGAGCCGATGCGCCGGCCGTCACGGCAACTGAAGACACGCCATCCATCCAGTTTGGATCGATCTGATCTGGTCCATCGATCAGATAAGCCGCGGTGCCAAGACGTTCAGCCAACTCTCGCAATCGATTTGAGTTGGACGAGTTCGGGGACCCCACCACCAGCACTAAATCATGTGCACTGGCGAGACGTTTCACTGCATCTTGGCGATTCTGTGTGGCATAGCAAATGTCGTCTTTTCGTGGGCCTTCTATCTCCGGAAAGCGGGTTCGCAAAATATCGATGATCCGAGCCGTATCATCCATCGACAGCGTCGTTTGCGTCACAAAACAGGCCTTGGCTGGGTCCTGCAACACAATCTCGCGTGCATCCTCCTCACTCTCAACCAAGCGCATCGAACCGCCATAGCGGGTATCGAACTGCCCCATCGTCCCCTCCACTTCGGGATGGCCTGCGTGTCCAATCAAGATGCACTCGCGTCCTTCTTTCGCAAACTTGATGACCTCCATATGCACCTTGGTCACCAGCGGACAGGTGGCATCAAACACCTGCAGCGCGCGCCGTTTTGCTTCCATTTGGACTGCCTGAGATACCCCGTGTGCAGAGAAGATCACAATGGCGTCATCAGGAATCTCATCGAGCTCATCGACGAACACGGCGCCTTTGTTTCGTAAGTCATCGACCACCGTTTTGTTGTGCACCACTTCATGGCGCACGTAAACGGGTGCACCAAACACCTCAATCGCGCGGTTGACGATATCAATCGCGCGATCCACGCCAGCACAAAAACCTCTTGGATTCGCGAGGGTTACTTGCATTAGTGCATCTCCGCCGGGGCGACATCTAAAATCTCGACCTCAAACTCAAGCTCTCGACCTGCCAATGGGTGATTAAAATCCACGGTCACATGCTGGGCGTCAAACGACTTCACCACACCGGGCAATTCAGTTTTCGCTTTGTCTTGGAAGCTCACGACCAATCCCTCTGACAACTCCACCGTTGGATCGAACTGATCGCGTGCGATCTTTTGTACGTTCGATGGGTTGTGTTGACCAAAACCATCTTTGGGTGCAATGCGACTGACTCGACGCTCACCTGCTTTCAAACCAAATAATGTCGTCTCGAAGCTGGCCGGCAAATTGCCATCGCCAATCACCAGATCGGCTGGCTTTTTTTCAAACGTGGAGTCCACTAACTCGCCGGTATCCGCCAAGCGAAGCGCAAAATGCAGTGTGACTTTACAATTCGGGCTGATGTCGAGCATCCACATACCATCCTATCAACAATGCAATCGCTGCCAGCGTAATGCTGGTATCAGCAATATTAAATGCAGGGAACGACCACGTTCCCCAATGGAAATGCAAAAAGTCGACAACATAACCAAAAACAACCCGGTCAATCGCATTTCCAAGCGCGCCTGGGATCAATAACACATATCCCGTGGCAACCCAAAACCCAAGCTTCTCTATCCACAGCGCTCTCAGGCAATAGCCCGTGACCAAAACGGCCAAGGCCAAAAACAACCAACGTTGCCACCCACCAGCATCCGCAAGAAAGCTGAAGGCGGCACCGGTGTTATGCAAGAGCGTGAATGAAAAAAAGGGCAACACGTTAACCGGTTGGGCGTAGAGCAAAAAGGTCGATGCGACAAATTTAGTTGTTTGATCGAGAAACAAAATCACCAAAATGACGAGTGCGGCGCGCAGGCTCACGCGTAAATCCGCTCTTCACCCGTGCCCTCAACATTATCGACACATCGCGTGCAGAGATCCGGATGGGCCGTATCTGAACCCACATCCTCACGATGGTGCCAACACCGTTCGCACTTCGCGGACGCCGTCGACTGAACCAACACCCAAAGCCCAGGGCAATCCGGATCGCTGATCGCGTTTTCAGGACGCTCTTCAGCAGGCGCTAAACGTGCTTCTGAGGTGATTGTGACAAAGCGAAGTTCATCACCCAACTGCGAAAGCTCGCCGAATAGGGTTGGATCGCAATAGAGGGTCACCTCAGCAGACAAGGATCCCTTCACATCGCCTGCATTTCGCGCCATTTCGATCGCCTGATTGACGGCAACCTTGGCACGCTGAATCGTTTGCCAGTCCACAGTCGCACGCCCCACAGCATTTGGAAGGAGGATTTCTGTGACTGCAAAAACGAAACGGTGAGGCCGCGCACCTGGCATGGCTTCCCAGATCTCTTGGGCTGTGAAAGACAAGATTGGCGACATCCACCGAACAAAGGCCTCAGTCATCCAATACAATGCCGTCTGCGCACTGCGACGCGCGTGACTGTCTGCCTTCAGGGTGTACTGGCGGTCTTTGATGATATCGAGATAGAAGCCTCCGAGATCATCCACGCAGAAATGATGCAACGCCTGGGTCACCTCGGAAAATTCGTAGGCGCGATAGTGCGCCATGATCTTGGCAGACAGCACTTGGGTTCGACGCAGCATCTCCGCATCCAAAGACACCAAATCATCCATCGGCACTTGATCTGTAGCCGGATCAAAACCGGTCATATTCGCCAACATAAATCGTGCCGTATTGCGAATCCGACGGTAAGTGTCTGCTGTCCGATTGAGAATCTCATCACCGACCGTCATTTCTTTGGTGAAATCAGTCGATGCAATCCAAAGGCGTAAAATATCCGCACCGAGTGAATTCATCACTTTTTGCGGCGGGATGACATTACCCAAGGATTTCGACATTTTTCGGCCGTCTTTGTCGACCGTAAATCCGTGGGTCAATAGGCCCTCGTAAGGTGCTCGACCATGAATCGCAACCGACGTCAGCAAGGACGATTGGAACCATCCCCGATGCTGATCGGATCCTTCGAGATACAGATCGGCTGGGAACTGCAAGCCTTCACGACGCGCAAGCACTGACGCGTGTGTTGTTCCAGAGTCAAACCAGACGTCCAAAACATCGGTCACCTTGCGATAATCCGCCGCCTCATCACCGAGCAGGGTCTCCGGCTCGAGGTCAAACCACGCATTGATTCCACCGGCTTCGACGCGCATTGCAATCTCTTCAAACAGTGCCTCAGTTCTCGGATGCAATTGGCTCGTTTCTTTGTGTACAAATACGGTGATGGGGACGCCCCAATTCCTCTGGCGCGAGATACACCAATCGGGTCGATCTTCAAGCATCGCCGCAAGTCGATTTTTACCCCAGCTCGGCGTGAAGGTGATCTCAGACTCCACAGCTTGACGGGCACGCTCAAGAAGACCCTCTCCCTGCATGCGGATAAACCATTGTGGGGTTGCCCGATAAATCACGGGCGACTTATGCCGCCAACAATGTGGATAAGAATGCTCTAATGGTGCCTTGTGCACGAGCCGGCCTCTGTCTCGCAAGTACTCTGCAATCACAGGTGCTGCTTTCTCAACATGCAGCCCGGCAACGATGGATACCGAGTCTGCAAAGGTACCGTCATCACGCACAGGTGTGAGCAACTCAAGATCCAAATCCTTCGCCGCATTGAAATCTTCCAGACCATAGGCTGGTGCAGAATGCACTGCACCCGTTCCAGCCTCAAGCGTGACATGGTGGCCAAGAACCACCGGAACAATGCGATTGTCCCAAGGCGCCTCGCAATCCAGACCGGCCAGCGCTTGCCCTTGCGCGCGACCGAGGACCTCGAACTCTTCCACGCCGTAACGCGATGCCAGCGCCTCCAATCGGCCCTCAGCAAGGACTAAAGTCCATTGCGTCTGATCTTTTTCAAATTGGGCAAGCACATAGGTCAGTTCTGGATTGACTGCGACAAACTGATTCGCAGGCAGTGTCCAAGGTGTGGTGGTCCAGATCGCCATCGCCGCATGGGATGCGATCTCCGACGGCACAGAAAACGCGGACACAATCTGATCTGGTGTTCGAATCGGGAAGGCGACATCGACAGTGTGGGTTTTCCGATCCTGATACTCGACCTCGGCCTCAGCCAGCGCGCTCTCACAATCCATACACCAATACACGGGCTTAGCGCCCTGATGGAAATGGCCATTTGCAATAATCCGCCCCAAGGACCGCACAATATCGGCCTCAACCGCATAATCCATGGTCAGGTAAGGATTGTCCCAGTCACCCAACACACCGAGGCGCTGGAAATCGACTTTCTGCCGCTCAATCTGAGTCGATGCATAGCTCCGACATGCATCCCGAAATGCACTCGCTGTCTCAAACGCTTGACCAATTTTGCCAATGGTGGTCTCAACCTTGTGCTCGATTGGCAAGCCATGACAATCCCAGCCAGGGATATAGGGGGCGCTGTACCCATCCAACCCCTTCGACTTGACCACGATATCTTTTAAAACCTTATTCACCGCGTGCCCAATGTGAATGTCTCCGTTCGCGTATGGAGGGCCATCATGCAAGATAAACTGCTTCTCCCGAGCTGCCTGCGCCTTGCGCACTTGCCCATAGCAGTCTTCGGCAATCCATTGCGCCAGCATCTCAGGCTCTCGTTTCGCGAGATTGCCTCGCATCGGGAACGGAGTGTCAGGCAAATTCAAAGTGTGTTTGTAGTCGGTCATGCCATCAGGATCCAAGCAATGTCATGAGCATGTCTCGAGCCCTGTTGTTGTCTTCAGCAATCTGTGCAGACAACAACGCAACGCTCTCGAACTTCTGCTCTGGGCGAATAAAAAATCGAGGTATCACGGTCAGCCTGCGACCATACAACTCCAGGTTCTGATCATGCAAATGTACTTCCAACCACGAGCCACCCCCAGATACCGTAGGGCGACACCCAATATTAGCAATGCCTCGCGCCATGGCGCCATCCGGCAAGCGAACTTCGCAGGCAAAAACGCCCGAGAGCGGCGTATTTCGTGGCAATCGAATGTTGGCTGTCGGAAATCCAAGCTGGCGGCCAAGCTGCTGACCATAAAGCACTCGGCCGGTCACTGCATAGGGACGTCCAAGCAATCGCTCTGCCTGATCGAAGTCATGGGCCGACAGCGCGTCTCGAACACGCGACGATGAGATTCGGTCGCTCCCCTCACAGTGCGTGCCCGATTGCTCGAGCGTAAATCCGAATCGAGACGCCGCATGCTTGAGGAACGCATAATCTCCCAAACGGTCAGCGCCAAATCGAAAATCGTCACCGACCACGAGATGACGCACCTGTTTCTCGCCAATCAGTGATTCAACAAATTCAAACGCAGTCATCGACTGAATTCGATCAAATCGGAGGCACCACACACGATCAACCCCCAATTCTGCAAGCGCTTCAACTTTATTACGGAGCGACATCAGCCTTGAGGGCAACGGCTCACCACGGAGTTTGGCAAAAAATTCTCGGGGTTGCGGTTCAAATACGAGAACTGCCAGCGGGAGCCCGCGAGATTGCGCCGCCAGTCTGGCCTGCTCAATGACTGCTTGATGACCGCGATGCACACCATCGAAGTTACCGATCGTTAAAACCTGAGGGGACTCAAATTGAGCACTTTGACCAAAGCTAAACAGCATGAACGAACGCACTAAACCTGCGGTGGAACCAGCATCCGAGTATACCGGATACCAACCAGCCACAGGGCAGACAAATACACAATGCCGGACGCACCCAAAAGTGTACTGGTCAGCGCGATTCGATAGGTCATGGTCTCAAAGGACAGTGTCACAGCGTTAGGTGCCCACCACGCGATCTGAATCATCAACAGCACGGCAAAGGCCAATTGCAGGGTTTGTTTCCACGGAAATGCGTGAATTCGATACCAACCGCGCTTGTGCAATCCAAGTAGCAAGAGTCCTGCATTGAGCCAAGCCGACATGCTCGTGGCAAGGGCAAGTCCAACATGATCAAGTGACCACACTAAGATCAGGTTAAAGACCATATTCGCACCCATCGCAATCAAGCCGATTTTTACCGGAGTTTTGGTGTCTTGGCGGGCAAAATAATGCGGAGCCAAGACCTTGATCAACATAAATGCTGGGAGACCAAGCGAATAAGCCATCAAGGATGCAGCCGAGGCCTCAATATCGGAAGGCTGCATGGCACCATACTGAAATAGCGTCGATAAAATCAGCTCACCAAAGACCGCAAGAGCCGCAGCACATGGGATCCCAAGCACCAAAACCACCCACAACGCCCAGCTTTGCGTCGCTTGCGAGGCCAGCGGCTGATCATTGGCAAATTCACGCGACAATCGAGGTAAAATCACTGTGGAGACGGCAATGGCGATCACACCCAAGGGCAACTCCATCAGCCGGTCTGAGTAATACAACCAAGACACCGAGCCCGTCACGAGAAGCGACGCCAGCACCGTATCGAGCAACAGATTAATTTGGCTCACAGACACGCCAAAGAGTGCTGGCACCATGAGCCTTAGGATCTTGGAAACGCCGGGGTGATCAGAAGCTAAACTCGGTCTGGGGAGCAATCCTGCAGCGCGGAGTGCTGGAAACTGAATCAGCAGTTGCACAACGCCTGCGATAAATACGCCAATCGCCAACCCCAATACAGTCGGCGAGACCATCGGCGCAATAAACAAGGCCGCACCGATCAAACACAAATTCAAAAAGATAGGCGTTGCTGCAGGCACTGCAAATCGACCCACACTGTTTAAGATGCCGCCTGAAAACGCCACTAAGCTGATGAAGAATAAATACGGGAAGGTCCAACGCAGCAACTCAGCCGTTAATGCGAGTTTACCTGGATCATTAGCAAACCCCGGCGCAAAGATCTGTGCAATCACAGGCGCGGCAATCACCCCCAACAGCGTAATGGCGAAGAGAATCAGCCCAAAGCGGCCCGCAACCTGATTAATGAGTTGCTGAACCGATGCCTCCCCTTCTTTCTCGCGCGTCTCTGAGAACACGGGAACAAAGGACTGTGCGAAGGCTCCCTCACCAAATAATCGACGCAGGAAGTTCGGGATCTTGAAGGCAACAAAGAACGCGTCTGCGCCGGCCGATGCCCCGACTGTGTTGGCCAGTACGATGTCGCGGACCAACCCAGCGACTCTCGAACCCATGGTCCAACCACCCACGGTGATTCCAGAGCGCAGCATGTTTTCCTGACTCAACGCCTACTTTCCTTGACCTGATCGCACATATCCGTTACATTCCCGCGCCTTGATTTTCAAAGTATTTCAACCGTTTTACAGTGTAGTGTAAGGGAGCAACCCCGGTGGCAAATAGTCCCCAGGCGCGTAAGCGCGCAAAACAGGCGGATGTCCGTCGTAACCACAATGCAAGCCTGCGTTCGCGAGCGCGTACGTACGTCAAAAAGACCCTAGCTGCCATCGCATCTGGTGATCATCAGAACGCGACTTCAGCGTTTCGTGAAGCGACGCCGATCTTGGACAGCATGGTCACCAAAGGCCTGTACAAGAAGAACAAATGCGCGCGCATTAAGAGCCGCTTAAACGATCGTATCAAAGCGATCGCATCGTAAATGGCACCGGCGCTGGTTCAGACCAGCGCCATGTTATCTCGGTGCACCAACGCATCGCCCTCAAGCAACGCATGGGTTTGTTTTAGCGTTGCCGTGCTGAGCCCTTTCATGCTGAGCGCCTGATCCGAGTCATAATTCACCAAGCCTGCAGCCAGCCGCACACCGTCTTCGGTTTCTATTGCGACAATATCGCCACGCGCAAACACGCCGCGTACAGCCACAACGCCAACAGGCAATAGGCTCCGTCCCTTATCCCGAAGCGCTGTTGCCGCGCCTGCATCCACAATCAAGATACCCCGCACTTGCTTGTGTGACGCGAGCCAACGCTTCCGCGCAGCCAAAGGCTTGAGATCCGGTGTCAACAGCGAACCCAGTGGCTCCGCATTGCGAAGACGCGTTAAAACTCCTTCCGTCCGCCCATTTGCGATCACGGTCATGGCCCCAGAGCGTGCCGCCTGCTGTGCGGCAAGAATTTTGGTATACATGCCGCCGCGCCCAAGACTACCGCCCTCTCGACCGGCGCTAGCGATCAGACTGTCATCAAGCGCTCGCGCCTCGGCAATCAACTTTGCATCCGTATGCGCCCTCGGATCCTTGTCAAAAAAGCCGTCTTGATCAGTCAAAATTACTAATACGTCGGCCTCGAGCAAATTGGTCGCCAAGGCGCCCAACGAATCATTGTCGCCAAAACGAATTTCATCAGTCGCAACCGTATCGTTTTCATTTACAACCGGGATCACCTGAAACTGACTGAGCGCGCGCAGTGTGCCCCGCGCATTGAGGTAACGCGTTCGATCAGCGAGATCCTCGTGAGTCAGCAAAACTTGCGCTGTTTCATGACCTCGTGCCGCAAAACAACTTTGCCAAGCCTGAACCAGTCCCATCTGACCAATGGCCGCAGCAGCCTGCAGTACTGGCAATTGATCCGGACGTTGCTTTAACTCAAGCACCTGCAACCCCACCGCGATCGCGCCTGATGAAACCAGACACAGCTCGACGCCATCAGCAATCAGGCCACTCATTTGGTCGACCCAGCTCTGCATGCGCTCGCGATCCAGTCCGGCGCCATCATTGGTCAGTAATGCACTGCCAATCTTGACCACCCAACGTTTGGATGTTTTTAACTTGCCTCGATCAGTCACGGACGTATACGACCTCGACGCCATGATCATCATCGTCTTCGTCGGCCTCATCGTCGAGCTCGACTCCTTGACGTTGGAGCTTCGCGACCCTGAGTGGCGCAGGAAAATCGCTCATGTTGCCTCTTACTGATCCAGCTTCGCGCTCCAAAGCCTGCGCCTCGTCATCCTCACGCCGAGCAATGGCGAGCGATCCGGGTCATCAAATTGTAGCGAAGTTCGCATCCCTCACCGGTTACGCCAGACACAGCATGCACCGGATGCGGCCAGTTAAATGCATCTTTGAGAGCCGCGATCGTCGCATCCAGTTCTGCCGGATCAGCAGATCGACCTTGTTCAACACAAGCCAGCGTTCGCGTCTTTGCCAACACAGGACTGAACTTCTCAAGTTCGTCAGTCGAAACCCACCACCTCAATTGGATCCTTCATCGAGAGCAGCGCAGCATCCACCAGATGCAGCAAAACCCGGAGTACGAGTCAGATGCTTTAGGAAGGATACCCAAACCCGCGCCCTCAGCGACACCGGGGATCAATCAGGCACATCAGCAATGACGAAGTTACGGTGCGGGATTTAATGAGTTCCACACCGAAGCTGTCAATGTCGTAAATGAATTTAATGGCGATTTTCGGACGTGCTGACCGAAGGCTGACTGATCAGGTCGACTTCCCGCGACTGGGCAGTCCAACCAATCCAACATCAGCAAGCAGACGAAGTTCGAGACGCAACGATTGCCCGAAGGGGTTCCTGGTGTGTCGCCATTGGCGCTCGGTTGGTTGACTTAAACCGGGTATTCCCCAGTCCACCACGTCCGCCTTCCACCATCATGGTATCGGCTACCACTTCGCCGACCAGGTATTGAATTCATCATCATAGACTGTTGTTCCGACAGGAACCTTGAGTATCAGGTCCTCACCATTTGCACCGCTTGTTGCGACCCGCACCCGGGCGACCATTATCTGCGCGATAACGGGGTTGAAAACGGTAATCAATCAGCGTGTTGAGGTTTTCATCCGGCTACCAAAGAACAGAGCCGCCATGACCACCATCACCACCATCAGGGCCGCCTTTGGGAATATATTTCTCACGACGAAAACTGAGGCAACCGGCACCGCCGTTTCCACATCGACGTGATCAGTGCTTCATCTACAAATTTCATGGGTTATCAAAACACCAGCCCCGCGCGAGCGGTAAGCGACGTCGGTCTGTTGATTCCTTAAGCGGAAGCAACAACGCTGACAAAGCGACGCTTGTGCGGTCCTTGACCTCAAACTTCACTTCGTCTGCTTTTTCGCAGGGTGTAGTCTGTGCCACAACCAACATTATCACCGGATGGACTTCGTTCCCTGTTGCCGAACCAGAATGTTTCCGGCAATCACTTGTTGACCGCCAAAAATTTCTTTACGCCCAGGCGCTTACTTTCTGAATCGCGGCCGTTACGGGTACCTGCCAACTTTCTTGTGTTCAGTCTCTGCCTTAACCGTTGATCGCTGTAATTTTGATTTCAGTAAACCACTGACGATGGCCCTGGCGCTTCATGTGGTGCTTGCGACGCTTGAATTTCACAATCGTCACTTTGTCACCGCGGCCATGCTGCACAATCTCAGCGGATACTTTGGCACCGTCTACAACGGGTGTGCCAACCTTAATGCTCTCGCCTTCGCCGACCATCAGTACACGATCGAAATCAATGGTCGAGCCAGTTTCAGCTTCGATTTTTTCAACCTTCAGCAACTCGCCCTCGACCACGCGATGTTGTTTGCCGCCTGTTTCAATGACCGCGTACATGTCCTAACTCCGTTTTCAAATCTCGGTGGCGGTGCCACCCGAAAGGCGCGTAATAATAGGGAGTTCCCAAACAGAAGACAAGCCCTAAATCACCTTTTTCTCTTGCTAAAGCGCTGTAGAATAACGCCACTTACGATTTCGAGAAAACCCATGCCGACAGCTGACCAGTTAATTGATCTGATCCGACCCGATTTTGATGCACTCAACCGCCTTCTGATCTCACAGCTCGGATCCGATATCGATCTCATCGAAGAGGTCAGTCAATATTTGATTCAGTCGGGCGGTAAGCGTGTACGGCCATTGGTCACCCTCATGGCCGCTCGCGCGCTCGAGACAGAGAACACGGATCACATCCCGCTCGCCGCATCGATTGAATGCCTGCATACCGCAACCTTATTACACGATGATGTTGTCGATAACTCTGAGGCCAGACGCGGCCAGCCAAGTGCGAATGCCGCCTTTGGAAATAGTGCAAGCGTGCTGGTTGGTGACTTTGTCTATTCTCGCGCATTCCAAATGATGGTGTCAGTCGGCCGACTCGATATTCTTCAGTTATTGGCAGACACAACGAATCAGATTTCCGAGGGCGAAGTTTGGCAGTTAAAAAACCAGTTTCGCTCTGATGTCACTGAATCAGAATATGACCAAGTGATCACACGAAAGACTGCAGTCTTGTTTGAAGCGGCTGCCGCGGTAGCAGGCATGATTACCAACCAGTCGACCACTGTTGTCGATGCACTCAAAACGTACGGGATTGAAATCGGTTTTGCCTTCCAACTCATGGATGACTATCTCGACTACGCCGGCGACCCCGAGAGCCTCGGCAAAAATCTCGGTGATGATCTCGCCGACGGAAAATGTACGTTGCCGCTCATTGTCGCACTGAGAGAGGTTGCGCCTTCCGATGCTCTCATCATCCGTGAGGCCGTTCAATTCGGTGACCGTGACAAATTTGCCGAAGTTGCCGCCATTGTTTCTCAGTCATCTGGCCTCAACTACACCAAAGAACGAGCGGTTCGGTCGGTAGAACGCGCCAAACAGGCGTTAGCTGTCCTTGATGATTCGCCGTTCAAGACGGGATTAATTGGACTGGCGGATCTGTCTGTGAGTCGCGTGAACTGAGGTAACCATGGCGAAAGCATACTTTGCGGCGGGGTGTTTTTGGGGTGTCCAACAACGCTTTTCCAAGCTACCGGGCGTATCAGATACCCGTGTTGGTTATATGGGCGGCCATACGGAATCCCCGAATTACCGGGCGGTATGTGGCGGCCAGACTGGGCACGCCGAGACGGTCGAGGTGACATTCGACCCAGACCACGTCACCTACCCCGACTTATTATCGTGTTTTTTCGAATGGCACGACCCCACGCAAGTCAACCGTCAAGGCCCAGATATAGGAACGCAGTATCGCTCAGCGATTTATCCGGTTGAATCGGGGCAAGCCGAAGAGGCACGACATAAGATTGAAACACTGAACGCCAGTGGTCACTATAGCCGGCCAATTGCGACCCAAATCGAAACGGCTGATACATTTTGGGAGGCTGAGGACTACCATCAGCACTATCTTGAGAAACGTGGTCTTGGACACTGCGGGCTATGACAGCGCGCATTCTCGTCACCGGGGGATCCCAAGGCATCGGTCGAGCGCTCGTAACACGCCTCCTTACAGGCGGCCACACCGTCGTTGCAACGACCCGTAATCCCAGCCAACAACCGACCGAAGCGCGTCTCACATGGATCGGTCTCGACTTAGAAACTGCCTCGAGCATTGAGGAATTCTGTACAAATTCAATATGGGACACGCCATTTGATATGGTCGTTAATAACGCGGGCTTTGGGTTAATTGCCCCGATTGAGTCGGCTGAGGACGCAGCGATCCGCGCGCAGTTCGAGGCAAATTTCTTTGCCACGATGCGCTTAACACAGCATGCGATGGCACATTTTCGTACGTTCAATGCACGAGGAACCCTCATGGTCAACACCTCCATCGGTGGTCGCATGGCGTTCCCTTATTTTGGCTACTACAACGCAACCAAGCATGCCCTCGAGGCCGCCTATGAAGCGCTTTGGTACGAATGTGCAGGCAGTGCGATTCGCATCAAAATCATTGAACCCGGTTTTACGCAGACGCAATTCGCCACCCATGGTATGCGAAGCTCAGGTGCCTCACATCCAAGTCACGTGGATGCACTAGATCGACTCGCAACTGCAATGAAAACAGGACAAACGGCATCGGACCCCGATGTGGTCGCGCAAAAGATCGAAAGTGCGTTGTTCGACCAGTCCAATCGCCTGCGATACGCAGCCGGTAAACATGCGGGCACCTTGCTATTTCTTCGGAAAGTCTTACCGGATGCGTGGTTCCAGGCCCTTGTGAAAAAGGCAGTACTACGCAGCTAAAAAGCGTTTGAGCCCATCGACGGCATGATCGACCGTTTTCCGGAATTGTATCGCCAGAAGTGGGTCAAACAGGCTGTATGGAAAAGCCAGCTGAATCTCAGCGGTATAGTCCACCACGCAACCTGAGTCTGTGGCACTCACCTCAATCAAATCAATGGCAGTGGCCTTGGCAGCAACACCTGTCAGCACTGCCCGTACGCCCGGTTCATACGCACTGACCGTGTACTCCATATCAATCAGGTTCCCGCTAAATCGAACCCGTACCACGTAACGCGCGCCTTGCGCAAAGAGCTCATCTAAGGGTGTGACTGACTCAACGGAGTCGTCCCATGACATGAGATGACGAAAGTCTGCGATCAATCGCAATGTTTCGATGGGTTGCTTGGGGACTTCAAACCGACGTTCAAACCGCATTAATCACGCTCCGCAAAGGGCCGTCCGACCGAGAGCGTCACAGATTGACGTCCGCCTTCAGTTCGTCCGAATGATAAATAACCGGGCCCAATTGCAGTATCTGCACCAACAAAAACCGAGCCACCCGAGAGGGTATTTCCCCAGCGAAACTGATCTCGGTCTTGATAGACGTTCCCAGCCTCTAAAGAGAACCCAACAAAGACCGGTTGATCCAGCGGGAATACTGCTTGTTCATTCATGCGCTGGTACCCCACGATTGAGACTAAACCCGCATGTCGCCCTGAGATCTCATCCGGACTGTATCCAGAAAGACGTGTAAATCCTCCCAGACTGTAGCGCGGAGTAACGTCAGCGACGTCTGTCTCAAACAAATATCCAAAGTAGCCTTGACCCACCAATGTCGAACGACCGCTGTGATAAAACGGATACAGCAAATCTAGCGTTATTCCATCATATTGGCGCGTCGCACCGAGCTTGGCATCGTAAATCGAGTATTCACTGAGTAACCGAATGCCTTGGGTAGGAAATCCCAAAGAGTCTAATGTGTCATATCCCGCTCGCACAAAATAACGCGAATCATCGATCGAGGCGCTCAGCGAATTCGAACCCAAAATCACATTATTCTTGACGTTACTTTGTCGAAATCCAATACGAAATTCGCCGCGCGTATCCAGTGAGTAACCGGCATCAAAACCGTATTCACGGGTTTCAGTCGAGTAGATTGAGTTAATGATGCCCTCCTCATACAGCGACTGATCTTCTCGTAAAAATCCCACCATGACCGAAGCAAACCAATCTGATCCATAGTCGATAGGTTGGTATAGTTCGGAGATGATTTGCGTTTTGTCGCCTAACGTGAGTCCCGTGCGCCACTCACCCCCCAGTGGGTTGATATTGGTTGCACGAATCACGCCATTCAAATTATATGACGCGCGACCATCGAGACTGTCCTCAAGCGTAAATCCAAGGTCCAAATAATCCGGACCCCAAGCTTTTTCTTTTGTTTCGAGGGAGAGACCAACCTGTCCATCGCGCTCGATCACAGAAACCTCGACCTGGTCAATCGTCTCCAGCGCGTAAATATGACTGAGATCAGATTTTAAGCGTTCATTATCAAGCGGTTGCCCTGGCCGGACTGTCAATCGATTTGCGATGGTCTGACTCGAGGTTCTTGGTGCATCGCTGATCACTTCCACAAACGCGAGTGTAGGCGGTTGTTGTTGCTCCTCTCGTGCCGATCGCCACACCACGTAATCTGTCTCGCTGACCTGTAAAGTTGCAAATAATTCTGACGCGACAGACATCGTTTGGCGGCCGGCAGCTAATGCTGCTTTCCGCCTGATGGAAGTCGGCTGTGGCCACAGACTTCGGAAAATTTCGATCAAAACATCGCGATCCGTCAGGGTTTCGATCTGTGCCTCTGTGTTCGACGGGTCAACAGGTTGGTCAACTGATCCACTACAGTCACCGCGAAGTAAAACTCCACTGGTGCTGTATCGCTGCGATGAAGAATATCAACCAGCAGTGACCGGTCCGCGCCCATGGTCGTACCACATCGATCGGCAGGTTATTGTTGACACCGCCATCCACGTACAACCGTCATCGTCTGCACTGGCAGTACGACCGGCACGGCCATCCTGATACGCGGCACAGTTGCCAGCGAGCCGCGATCCCATGACTATGGCCTCACCTGTTGCCAAGTCTGTCGCCAATCGCTCGAAGGGGATAGGCAGTGCATCGAAATGCGATACGGTCGCCGTTTCCAATATGAGCTCGTAGGCGCCAACGCAAGTTTCTGACCACGCAAGGCCAGCGGCAGCCAGCCGAGTCAAATCCTGCAGCTGATTCCAATGTCGAGACCCAGAAAATTCTGCCCCTCAAAACTCTTATTCCGGAGGAAGCTTCGCTCATTGCGATCGGTGACATCCTTGAGCGTCGCGTTCCAGTCGACCGCGGTAACCTTTCACGAGCTTCTGCTGCAAAGTCAGATGCGTAGAGTGCCCCGACAAACTGCGCCCATCGATGTCCCAGCAATATAATCAATCGGTATACGGTTCGCCTCAATGCCTCAATACGGCTGGCATGCCAGGCTCCCGCGAGCACCACCGCCACTCAGACAAAGCCCGATCTGCTCGCGTGCATGTGAAAAATCAGAGACACTGAGGGCGATCGGGACGATAGTTTGCCCAGAATTTTGGTTGGAGGCACAAACGCCGATTCATTCTCGTAAATCTTTGGAATGTGTTTGAAAAAAGCCAAACACGTGACCATTTCGTCATTCGAACACCAAACGGTCTCTACTGCCCGCCGGCGAATATCTACATTGATCCGTGAAACCGGTTTCTCAGGCGTGGTCACACATGCCCACGCGGACCATGCGCGCTGGGAGTGGGCATTACCATTGTGCAGCCCCAGGCGTCGGTATCCTAAATCATCGACTCAACAGCGATGCAATTGTACAGGACACCCGTATGGCGAGTCGTTTACTTTGGTGATGTTGAAATCAGCGTACACCTGCGGGTCATGTTAACGGCTGTCTCTGGGATAACTCTGCAGCCATCCGGTGACTGGGTCATCACTGGCGACTACAAGCGGTAAACCGACCCAGTTGCGATCCATTTGAACCAGTTTCATGTGATGTGTTGATCACTGAGGCAGCTTTCGCATTACCGATTTATCGATGGAGTCCCGTTAATCAGATCATGGACCGCGTGTTTCGCTGGTGGGACTCGAATATTCGTGCGAAAAGAACGCCTGTACTGCTGTGCTACTCGCTCGGAAAAGCGCAACGGCTCATGAGAAATCGCTCTCCGCTCTGACCGGTCGGTGGTGCATGAATTTACACCATTGCCTTAAGCACGCTGTATGAGGCAGAAGATATCCGTCTCTGTCCTTGGCAGCATGCAACAATTTCAAAAGGTTGATGCGTCGGACCTCCGTACTGGCACCGCCTCAAGTTCTGGGATCAGGTTTCTTGAAGCGATTCGAACCTTCTGAAATTACCCAATGGCCTCAGGCTGGATGCAAATCCGCGGCATCCGCCGACGATCGGCAATTGCACAGGGCTTTGCAATGAGCGATCACGCGGACTGGGACGGTCTGTTACACACCATAAAGCAATCCAACGCAAAGAAAGTCTTTGCGACCCATGGCGAAACTCGGGTCTTGGTGAAATACCTTGAAGACGTTGAAGGCATTGCGGCCGAACGCCTCGAAACTGCTTTTGGTATGAGTTCCGAGCACGATCAGTGAACATAATTGCACTCTTCCAAGCACTCGATGTAAGCCAAGGTATACGATCCAAACGTGATGCGTGTGCCGAGTTCATCGCAAGTGCAGACCCACTGGAGAGTGCGTATACCATCAAGATGCTCCGTGGTGAAAAAATTGCGGAGCGAATACCCAGCCGACTCCTGAAGCACATTGCATACCGTCACTTCACCAATCACGACTGGATATTTGATGAGTGCTATGGCGCGGTAGGTGATCTATCCGAGACGCTCGCGATTCTTTGTAGTGACGACCACCGAGAGCCTGATCTACATAGCCCTGTCATCATGTCATGGTTGAAGCGCATCAAATCCATGCATAACGGAAACGAAGATGATTTTGTGACCGCGCTTTATGATTTTTTGAGAACATTAAGTCGTGATGAGTCGTTCCTGTTTTTGAAGCTTTCAACAGGAGGATTCCGAGTCGGTGTTAGCAGAAATCTGATTCATGACGCGATTTCAATGGTAACTGGCATCGACCGTTCGGTTATTGATGAGCGTTTGATGGGAACCTTCCATATTGATGCGGACTGGCTCGATCGATTGTCGCGACCCGTTTCAAGCGAAGAAGAAAACACCCGGCCATTACCTTTTCTACTCGCGCAACCCTGGACTGATGGGGTGCACGAATTAACCGAGCCCAGCGACTTGCAAATTGAGTACAAATGGGACGGGATTCGTTGCCAACTCATCAAAACCGATCAACTCATTCGACTATGGTCAAGGGGTGACCAAGATATTACCGAACAGTTCCCCGATATCACCAACAGCGCAGCGCATTTGCCCAGTAATTTGATTCTGGATGGTGAAATTCTCATTCAACGCGGGGACAAGCTTGGTACGTTCCAGGACTTGCAAACCCGCCTCAATCGGAGTCGGATTACGAAAACGCTTTTGCAGAGCCATCCCGCGATTTTCCGACCATACGATTGTCTGCGCTATTCAGGAGAGGACCTGAGAATGAGGCCATTACATTTCAGGCGCAGTGTTCTCGAAACCTTACCCATTGAGGCAAGCCCCGTTCTCTCCGTCACTCATTGGGAACAACTCAACGGTCTCCGGTTTAATGCGGGCGCGCAGGACGCAGAGGGCATCATGATTAAACGGCGAGATGGTCATTACGAAGGCGGAAGACGGGCCGGCCTCTGGTGGAAGTGGAAGCTTGACCCAATGACTGCGGATTGCATTTTAATCTATGCGCAGGCCGGCCATGGTCGGAGGGCTTCGATCCATTCGGATTTTACACTCGCAGTCTTTGACGGAGAACACCTCGTGCCTATCACGAAAGCATATTCTGGACTGTCAAATGACGAACTCAAAGAAGTTGACCAATGGATTCGAACACATACGATCGAGAAATTCGGTCCTGTCAGACAGGTGCGACCGGAACTTGTATTTGAAATTGCTTTTGAGGGGATTGCTCGCAGTAGTCGGCACAAAAGCGGGATTGCGTTGAGGTTCCCACGCATTCTGCGTTGGCGCAGGGACATCGGAATGCAAGACGCAGACACCTTAGAGAGTTTTGAAGCGCTCTTAGCAGGACGAGAATGACTGATTTCCAGCGAATCGAGTCGTATTTTTCCGATCACGGTATGGTGCCATTCGCGTTCCAAACACTGGCATGGGAGCGGACTGCGTCTGGCATTAATCAACTCATTCAATGCCCAACAGGATCAGGGAAAACACTCGCTGCCTGCGGCGCTATCCTTGATCAGCTGATAGCCAGTGATCACACGCCCGGACTCGTCCTGCTATACATCACCCCACTTCGAGCCATGACGCGAGATCTCGAATTGGCACTAAGTGCACCACTAAAACATACCCCACACCGCGTGATATGTCGCAACGGGGACTCTACGACCATTGAACGCAATCAGGTATTCAACAAGCCACCACAAATCCTGTTCACAACCCCCGAATCACTGTCCGTAATGCTGTCGTCAAATAAGGCAACCCAACTCTTCCGTCATCTTAAGCTCGTCGTTGTGGATGAGTGGCACGACCTCTGGAGTTCCAAACGGGGCACGCAGACTGTGCTGTGCCTCGCTCGCTTGCGTAAACTCAGCCCGACGCTTGTCACAACAGGTGTCTCTGCGACACTCGCCAACCCAAAAGACGCACTTAAGGCTTTGCTCGCTGTCGGTGCACACGGTGAACTGACCAGTAGCGACCTCACCAGACAACTGGATCTGAAGATCACTGAGTGTGATGCAAACGCTCATCTGCCGTGGGCCGGCTATCTTGGCCTCGGTTTGCTGGATCCAGTTGCGAAAGGTTTAAAGAGAGGACAAACCACGCTGATGTTTGCCAATACGCGTAATCAAGCTGAGCACTGGTATCAGGCACTCTCTATTGTTCGGAGCGATCTGAAGGTGCTTCTCCACCATGGATCACTTGCACGAGAAATCCGTGAATCCGTTGAATCGGCGTTGAAAGAGGGCTCAGTAGATCTTGTGGTTGCAACCAGCGCCTTGGATCTCGGGGTCGACTTTCAGGCAGTCAACCATGTCATCCAGATCGGGTCTCCTCGCGCTGTAGGCCGCCTATTACAACGCGCTGGTCGTGCGAAGCACCGCCCGGGCGAACGCGTGGAAGTGCAGTTGGTGCCTACGCATCGACTGCATCTGCATGAATATGCGGCACCAACTGATGCGCTTGACACGAATCCGCCCGGAGCCCATTCGGCCTCGGTGATGAGGTCTCGACGTACTTGTTCAACATTTTGGTCACACTGTGTGCTGCAATCCCATGGCGCCACAGAGATTCTCGACGAAATTCGCACAACAGATGCGTATTCGAACCTCAGCGTCCCGCAATTTTCCGCTTGTCCTTGCTTAATCATCGCGGGCTTAAATTCTTGCAGAGCTACACTGAATCAAGCTAGGTTTAGTAGAGACTGACTGGCATGGACTGGTGCCGGGTCGACCCCGAGTTGCGGGTGGCGTGCGCATGAGTATCGGTACCATTGTTTCGAATACCCTCATTCAGTCAAAATGCGCCGCGGCAAGGCATTCGGCGAAGTCGAGGAGGAATTTTTACCCTTTGATTGAAGCCAGGAGATGTGTTTCAGTTGCCCGGTAAACGCCTCCCAAAGTTCACGCCCTCCGCGACGGCGAGCTCCTTGTTACACCGGCATCCGCAGGGCCAGCCAGTGAAATACCCCGGTGGAGTGGTGGCCGACTCCCATTATCGGAAACACTCGCGCGTTATGTCATCAGACGGTTTCAAGACGCGTCGGCCCTATCTGATCGGATCAAGAATTCGAATTGGCTCGAGTGCGAGTTATTCCGGACTCACACACTCCAACGTGAGATCAGTCAGCTGCCAAATGATCATTCAATCCTTTTTGAACGGCACCAGTCACGCGATGGACATCATGGTTGGATCTACCCCTTTGCTGGATGGTTGGTTCATCAAACTCTGGCCCCACTGCTGGCCCATCGGATTGCTAAAAAGCGACCCGCAACCTTGACTTGGACAGTCAACGATTACGGAATCGAATGGTTGTGCAGTGAACCGGAACCCATCGATTGCATCCTATCAGACTGGACCGATCTCTTAAGGCAAGACGGTTTATTAAATGACCTCAACGAGGCATTACAGCTATCGGAGCTCACGCGCCGGCAGTTCCGAACCACCGCACGTATCGCCGGATGGATCTTCCAAGGCTATCCAGGTCGAATGAAATCGGCGCGAGCACTTCAGACCTCAGCCGGTTTAATCTTCGATGTCCTTTCAAAATACGATCCCGATCATTTGTTCATCGCGCAAGCAAGACAGGATGTGCTCACAGAATTTTGCGATCTCGAACGTCTCACTTTAACCTGCGAATGGCTCAGACAGATGCAACCTCATCAAGTCAATGTGGCGCGTCCATCGCCACTCGGTTTGCCCCTCATGATTGAGCGCCTGAGCGCACGTGTTTCGACTGAAACATTGCAAATGCGGCTGCAGAAACTGACGGCAGGATTCGATGACTGAGCTCTGGTTTGCAGACGAACACTTCGTGCCACGCCACGACCGGACCCTTTGGCATCCGCAGTCAGAGAGCTTGTTTTTAGCCGATTTACATCTGGGGAAAAGTGATCTTTTTAGAAAATCCGGTATCCCGATTCCAGGTGAACTAGAGCTGTCTGACCTCGAACGATTGCACAATGCAGTGCAGTGCACTGATGCGAAAACGGTCTGGATATTGGGGGACTTATTTCACCAGCCCAAGTCGGTCACTACAAAAATGATGAGCGATTGCGTCGATTTTAATGCGCTTGGAGTCAAACTGGAGTTAATTTCGGTAACCATGATCGTTCTGCTGAGACTCTGGCTATGCAATTAGATTCCAGCTAAACCCGGAACCCACCGCATGGGGAGCCATTGACCTCGCCCACCATCCAGACAGCAACCCGAAACGATCGCGTATTGCAGGCCACATTCATCCACAAGTCATCTTCCAGCAGCGCACAGACCGCCTCGTTTTTCCGTGCTTTGCAATATTGAGGTCGAAAACACTTCTCCTTCCCGCATTTACAGCGTTTTCCGGTGGGCCGCGTTTTACACCCCGGGATGCACAGTGTTACGCGATCACACCAGACGGAGTCTTGTCACCTCCGAATATGCCCCAACCAATGAGTGAAAATGAGGGGAAAAAATGATCAAAATCGGACTCTTTGTCGTTTGTACCATGTGGTTTGGCCTCAGTCAGGCGGACGATCTATCACCATCACCTAGGTTCTCTCCCGCCGAGGTCGTCGAGGTCGTATTGGGAGCGATGGCCGATAACGATCAACCGACGGCCGACTCGGGAATTGCAGTAGCCTATCGTTTTGCCAGCCCTGCAAATAAAGCATCACTCGGCCCATATTGGCACTTTGCCGCAGTCGTGAAACAACCTGCCTATGCCCCCTTAATTAATCATTCGAACCGTGAACTTGGGACTGTGTCGATCGATGCAAATTTGGCTTCGATACCCGTGATGGTCGTCGGGCAAAGCGGTGAAGTAGCGGGCTATATTTGGTCGCTATCAAAGCAAAACGAAGGTGAATTCAGCGGAAGCTGGATGACAGACTCTGTGATTCGCGTACCGCTTGGGTCAACAATAAAGTCATTATGATCTATACGGTGATTACCCATCCGGAAGCACATGCATGGCATGCACGCGAATATCGTTTACTCAGTGACTGGTTTAAACGCCGGATGCATGAACTCGGCATCGACAGCATGCGAGACGGAGACCCAATGGATCCGCACCATCCATTCAATCAAGCCTTTGATGCCCTGTGCAAAGAAGCAGAGCACTATTGGCGGACTGAACGAAATTATATTCCTTCACCCTTGCAACTCTCGCACGCCTTCTTTCAAATGGAAGACCCGATACGACCGGATCATTTAACCGCATGACAGCACCCATCCTCATTACCGGTGGCGGAACCCGCCTCGGGCTTGCCTTAGCGCATTATTATTTGGAGCATGATCAGCCGGTGGTGGTGACCTACCGCTCTAAACGGCACTCCATCGAACAACTCACTGAGCGTGGCGCGCTTGCCATTCCAGCAGATTTTTCAACCGACGCCGGTATCATGGCAGCAGCTGAGAGACTGTGTACCCTGTGTCCGTCTCTCGCCTCCATCGTGCACAATGCATCAACGTGGAGCACTGATCCAGGTGACGCTGCGGATCTGGAAAACTTGGCACTCATGATGCGTATTCATGTGGGTGCGCCGATGTTTCTGACCGAGGCATTGCGACCTGCACTAATGCACGGAGAATCGCCCTCAGTGATTCATATCTCGGATCATGTTGCCAACCGTGGTAGCGATCAACACATGGCTTACGCTGCGTCCAAAGCGGCCATGCTCAACCTGACTAAATCACAGGCGAAGAAATACGCACCACAGATTCGGGTTAACGCACTATGCCCAGCATTACTCGAGTTTCGTGACGAAGATGATCTGGCGTACCGGGAAAAGGCGCAGCAAAAAAGCCCGCTCGGCATTGTTCCGGGGTTTCAGGTTGCGATCGATGCCATTGTGTATCTACAGAGCAATCACTACACCACTGGCACCGTCTTGCAATTAGATGGCGGCCGGCCACTGAGGATGCCATAACGTGAGTGCACCAGAATCCATGCCGGATGAGGTTGCGCGTGCACTGGCTGAAGACATCGGCAACGGTGATGTGACTGCCGACCTCATCCCAGCAGAGCGGCAAGCCAAAGCGAGACTCATTACGCGTGAGGCAATGGTGCTGGCCGGCAGCCCCTACATGCAGGAGACTTTTCGCCAGCTTGACCCGAACGTCGACATCCAATGGCATGCGAGTGAGGGCGACACGCTAGAGCCTGGCGCATGCATCGCCACCTGTGTTGGTCCGGCGCGCGCACTGCTCACCGGTGAACGGACCGCATTGAATTTCGTGCAATGCCTCTCAGCTGTTGCAACAAAAACACGCGCGCTTGCGCATTTGTTGGATGGCACCCCTGCAGCGCTTTTTGATACCCGTAAAACACTACCCGGCCTTCGCT
>JAGYIK010000050.1 GCA_018402605.1 Litorivicinus sp.
TAGCCTGCCGGTTGTGAAAAAATCGGTCCGGAGTCTATTCAAACGGATCGAGCACGCCATGGCGCGTCGCGAATGGCCGATCGGGGCGGTGTACTGTCTCCGTGCGAAAAAAGAGCGCAGCGCCTACATTCAAAGCAAACCCAGCACATTTGCCAGACTCACCGGCGCCCATGCGGGGTTGCGACCTGCGGTCAACCTTAGGCGTCGCCCAGCACTTCACGTAGTGCCGAAATCGGATGCTTGATCGCCTGGTTTGAGAACCGTTTAACCTGCGAGCGGCAGGAGTATCCGGTCGCCAGAATCTCGCCACGACCGGGTTCCAAAGCGTCAACCTTGGGTGCCCAACTTTGTGCATAGATCGTCTTTGAGGTTTGCAGGTTATGGCGTTCATGGCCGTAGGTTCCGGCCATCCCGCAGCAGCCTACACTTTCGATACTGAGCTGATGCCCAGCGAGTGCGAACAGCGTTTGCCAGGACTTCAACGAGTCTTTGGCATTCGTAGCCTCGGTGCAATGGGCGAATAGGCGATATTTTTTAACCGGCAATACAGTTGGCACTTCACCAGCCAGTAAGCGGGTGGCAATAAAATCTTGGATCAACATGACGTTTGGCGTTTCAATGCCCGCCTCAAGATATTCAGAGCGGTATGTCAGAGTCATCGATGGATCCACACCCACTAAAGGCAATCCAATGTCACTGAGTTGATTGAGGCGCTCCGCATTTTTACGCGCTAAACGATTGAACCAATTGAGAAAACCATGAACATGGAGTGGCTTTCCATTGGCACTAAATGGCATCAACGTTGGCTCGAAGCCTAAGCGATTCAGCACGTGGAATAGATCGATCACGACCTGAGTTTCGAAATAACTGGTGAAGGCATCCTGTACGACGACAACCTGCCGCGCAAACCGACCTGGATCTTCTTCTCGCATCACTTTCAGATCGTCAAGTGACGCGACTCGGAAGCCAGCCTCAGCAATACCGCGATGTGGATCCGTACCGGAAAGCCGCGGTGAGTCGACCAGACCCATTTTCTCGAAAATGAAGCGACCTATTGAAGAGCCCACGATGCCGTTGTACACACCCGGGACCTGGGCCGCCACAGGCAATACATACTCAAGTGTTCCAACGATCCAATCTTTAAGAGGACGCGCATATCGGCTGTAATAGGCGCTCAAGAATTGGCTTCGAAAGGTCGGGACACTGACTTTGATGGGGCATTGTCCTGTGCATGACTTGCACGCAAGACAACCATTCATCGCCTCAAATACGTCATGGCTAAAATCATACTGGCCCGTTTTACGCGTCATCGATCTCCAGATTTTTGCGGGATAACCGATGATCTCAGAGGTCACCGACGGCGTTGGAAGCGATGTCACACCGGCATCGGAAAGCCGCGTAACCCATTCGCGCATCAAGCCCGCGCGGCCTTTCGGACTGTGGCGACGATCCCGAGTTGCCTTCCAACTAGGGCACATTCTGTCATCCGGATCATAGTTGTGGCATGCCCCGTTGCCATTACAAACCAATGCAGTGGACGCCTTCTCAACCAGCGCACTCGCGATTCGCCGGTCCCGAGTGCCACGCAAAGGGACCTCGTCGATTTTTAACAAGGGGGTCTCAGCTGTCGGTCCTGCGATCTTTCCGGGGTTCAAGCGGTTTTCAGGGTCAAAGAGGGCTTTAACGGCGCAGATTGTTGGATACAGCGCGCCGAAAAATAATGGCGCATATTCCGAACGCACACCCTTGCCATGCTCACCCCACAACAAACCGTGGTATTTCTTGGTCAGTTCAACAACCTGATCCGTAATCTCTCGAATCATGGGTAAGGAATCCGGATCTTTTAAATCGAGGGCAGGGCGGACGTGCAATACACCGGCGTCAACGTGACCAAACATGCCGTAGTCAAGCTGGTGTGCGTCTAACACCTCACGAAACTCGCCAATGAACGACGCCAAATTCTCGGGCGGAACACAGGTGTCTTCGACAAAAGCCACCGGTTTCTTCGCGCTCTGCACGCCACCAAGCAGCCCCACAGCGCGCTTTCGCATCGCCCAAATTTGATTCACCTGACTGCGACCACGTGCAATGGTGTGGGCAAATGATCGTCCACCCGATTCGGCAACCGTTGAGAGATGTTGACTGAAGCGATCCACCTTAAGCGCGAGCGCTTCCGCATCAAAATCAGTAAATTCAACCAAGTTGATTCCTTGAAGCGTTTGCGACCCGCTTGGGAAATATTCAGCAACGCTATCCCAAACAAAATCGTTCATGGCCAGGTTCAAGACCTTCGAATCCACCGTTTCAATGGAAGTGGCGCCGTGCGTCATGAGCTCTTGGGCATCGAGGAGAGCATCCATGAATGATGCATATTGCACAGAGACAAGACAGATTTCTGTCGGCAACAATTCAAGGTTGATTTTGGCCTCCGTGACAAAGGCCAGCGTACCCTCGGATCCACAAATGACGGCATTGAGATCGATCGCGCCATCATCGGTTCTGACGTGTTTGAGGTCATATCCAGTGAGGCATCGGTTTAATTTGGGGAAACCTGCTTCTATTGCATCCCGATTTTCATCGTGGAGTTCCCGAAGGACACGGCCGATGCGTCCCTCGGTCGAATTTTCAGGTAATGCATCGAGCTCGGCGTCGGTGATCACGCGGCTATGGAGGGTCTCGCCGCTCAACAAAACCGAGCGCATTTCAATGACGTGATCTCGGGTTTTTCCATAGCGTACCGAGCCCTGGCCCGATGCGTCGGTACTGATCATCCCGCCAATCGTGGCACGGTTGGAGGTCGACAAGTCTGGTGCGAAAAACAAGCCATGCTCGCGGATTTGGCTATTCAAGTGATCTTTGACTGCCCCACATTGCACGCGAGCCCAGCGTTCTTCGACGTTCACCTCGAGAATCTGATTCATGTGCCGTGATGTATCGACAATGATGCCGTCACCCAAACTCTGTGCGTTGGTGCCGGTGCCGCCACCACGTGGGTAGAGAGTGACATTCGGAAAGTCGTGGGCGGTCCGCGCCAAGCGTACGACGTCGTCATGATGGCGTGGGAATACCGCCGCTTGTGGCGTGATTTGGTAGATCGAATTGTCCGTCGCCAAGACCGCACGCGTGGCCTCGTCGAAGGCGATTTCGCCTTCAAATCCAGATACCGCAAGCGCCTGCAAGAAAGCCCCCGCTTCCGAGCGAATCGGATCATATGATTCAAGGCGTGGGATCATGCAGAAGCCCTCAGGATAATTCGACAACCAACACACAATTGTGTCATAAAAGATGCTCTTCAACCACGCCAGACATGGGTTCCTCAATTAGATGGCATTTTGGCAACACAAGTCGCTCGACGAAATGACAACTATCGAATGGGAATCGCTGTGCGACGGCTGCGGCCTATGTTGCCTGCATAAGTTCGAAGACATCCAAACCGAGGTTGTCGAATTCACCTGTGTGAAATGCCAGCATCTGGACAGCGCGCGACGTTGCGGCGTCTATGCCAATCGGATTGGCTTGGTCGATGGATGTCTCAATGTTCGTGATATTCCGCGCACAGATTATCGCTGGTTACCTGAAAGCTGCGCGTATCGCCGACTGGACGAAGGACGCGAACTCCCCAAGTGGCATCCACTCATCATCGGTGATCGTACGGCCATGGAAGAGGGCGGATACTGTGTCGGTGACTGGGCGATTGGTGATGATCAAGTCGAGCACGTGGATGAGGATTTCATTGTGACTATAAAGGTAAGTCCAACCTAATCAACTCAACAGAAATGATTGAATTTCCTCGATTTGATTCCGGGTATTCAAGAAGGGCGCGTGGCCCGCATCCGGAACATCCAGACGCTCAACACGTAGCGCACTTTGCACCATGCGATCGGCAATGTCGGCAGTCAAAATGTCCGATTCCATGCCACGGATCACCAGCATCGGCGCAGTGATCGACGAAAACATGGTCCAGGCCAAGGGTTTATTTTGCGACTCACCAAATCGCTCCAGAATCGCTGGATCATAGTGTTGGATGAGTTGGCCTTGCGCATTGCGTCGTAACGAGTGCAACACCAAGATTTGCCACTCAGCATCGGTGAGCTCTCCAAAGGGCGCGTATACCCCACGCAGATAGGCTTCGGCCTCCTGGTATGTCTCGAAGGTCTGCAGTTCGCCTGTATAGGCACGGATGCGCTCGATGGCCTCATCTGGAACTTCGGGGCCGATGTCGTTCAGTACCAATCGATCAATCATTCGACGCGTTTGCGGATGCGAAGCGAGCATCATCCCAATGACGCCGCCCATACTGGTTCCAACCCAATGGACCTTTCGCCGCTTGGCAAACTCCGCAATCAGATCCTGTGCAATGGCGTGATAGGTCGCAAAGGAATAACGACTTGCAGGCAACCAGCTACTTTTGCCGCGCCCCGGGGTATCCGGGCAAATACAGAAAAAATTCGCACTTAAGACCGAGGCAAGGGCGCAAAAATCAGTTCCCGTACGCGCAAACCCGTGCCACATGATCACAGGGGTTGCATCTGGGTCGCCAAATGTTCTGACGCACACCTCAGCGCCTTGACTGCGCGCGACGTACTCACGGTATCCTGTGAGTTGGATTGCTGAGCTGGGAAGGGTGCGCTTAACTGTACTCGCAGAGGTAGGCTGTGGCCTCAGTAACCTCAACAGCAAACGTTTGGCCTTTTGGTACATTGAATTCGTCTCCATCCGAATACAGAACCGGTTCCGGATCGTCGTGACGTTGTACTACAAGCGCACCACTAATCACCACCATTCGTTCGTTTTCCGATGTTGAAAACTCATATGAGCCTGGCGCCATGACACCGACTGAGCTTTTACCGTTGCTGTTATCAAATCCAAGCGATAGGACCTGATCATCAAAATATCGGTTGACCTGCATTGGGGGAGTCCTCCTTTAGGGATCGATCTACATCGTTAATTTAACATAATAATGATTATGCGCATTTTAATCTGGGTCGACGCCAATAATGGTGAAGGCACCGGCACTGGCGCGAAGCTCTAACAAGTCGTGGTATGCGTCTGACTCATACCAGCCAACCATGGCTTCCTTGGATGGAAACCAAAATAACGCGATTTGCGAAAAGTCGCCCAGACCGTTTTCATCATCTAACGTGATTGGCGCCTCAGCACGAAATCGTAATTCACCGTCGAATGGTTTTAATGTCTCTGGGACGCGTGCACGATACAGCGCATAATCGGATGCGTTGCGAACACGAATTAATGCAATCATACGAACCATCGTTGGCCAGTCCTCTTTTTGTTATGGTGTTTTCTATTCAAGCGCTCAACGCTTCACAGCATCTAAGCAAGCTCGGCTCAAAAAAGCTATCGGATTTTATCGCGCAAACCGGCCCAATTGAGATCCCGTGCCGCTATGGCGAGGATCCATTGATGGGCTTGTGCCGGATTGTCATTGGCCAACAACTTTCCGGTCGCGCCGCACAGGCCATATGGACTCGGATCGAAACACAATTTACAACACGAAACGCGCGCCTTTTGGCCTTTCAGGCAGCCGACGTGGCGCTTGAGGGTGTCTCAAAGAGCAAGACAAAAACACTCCAAGCCATTGCTTTATTGGGTGAAAAAGGTCTTAACCAGATCGCATCGTTATCCCCACAAGAGCGCGATGCGCGTTTGATCGCACTGAAAGGCATTGGCCCATGGACTGTAGCCATGTGGAATCTGTTTGTATTGGGAGAACCGGATTGCTGGAGTGACGGCGACCTGATTTTGAAGCGTATTAGCAACCAGTTCGCTGCCGAAATCCACATGGATCGCGAACAATGGATCGACTGCGCCTCACCTTTTCGGTCCTACCTCGCGCTCTATCTCTGGGCGTTTAACGATCAAGCGAAGTTAACGGATGTAACCATCCGCTGAGACCTGGATCCCCTCCCGCTCAAGCAACTGGCGTTTGAGATCCAGGCCCCAAGAGAATCCTCCAAGACCCCGATCGCGGCGAACAACCCGATGACACGGCACAATCACCACATAGGGATTGCTGCCACAGGCACTGGCCACAGCACGCGTTGCGCGCGGATTGCCGGCCATGGCAGCCAGTTCAGAGTAGCTCCGAACTTCACCTCGAGGAATCTGGCGCATGGCTTCCCATACTTTTTGGTGAAATTCCGATCCTTGTGACACGATCGGAATGTGCTGACCGTCGATCTGCCCATCAAGACAGGCACGGACTTGCTCTACAAGGTGCTGCTCTGCAGGCAACACCTCGGTGGGTGCGCGCTTTGTCTGTGTCACGCGAACAAGGCCTTCAGGCGCCAGTTCAAGCAGGATATGACCGAGGCTGGTGTCGATTATTGTCTCACTCATTGCGACGCTCCTGGTGCAAAAGAACAGATTGCGCCAGAAGCTCCGCTGGTGGATCCAAAAGCCATGGGATCCGGTGCGCTGTAGGGATCTGGCGGGTTTCCGCCTAACCATTCAGCCGAAACCACAGCAAAAATGCAAATAAAAACAATCACAATCCCAGTGCGACGGCTCATGCGCCCTCCCCACTGGCTCGCGCCCAAAGCCACTCTCGGCCGCGGACTCCTGCCACGCTACCGAGGAACCCAGCCAACATCCACGCCCAGCCATGACCGGATCCGGATGCGATCCCACTAAATAACGCGCCGACATTGCAGCCAAACGCCAACCGCGAGGACATACCGAGCATCAAGCCTGCTAAAGCCACCACGATGAAAATCCAAGGCTTCAGTGTCGGCCACAGCGGCGTGTCTTTCGCCCCATGCCACGCAGCTAAGGCAGCGCCACCGATCAGTCCCATACTGGTCAGCGAGGCAGTATCTGTGAGAATTGAGGCCGATAGTGCGCCTGCATTAATTGGATGGGTCCAAAATGCAGCCTGTGACGGATCCCAACCCAAGGCCACAGCACCCTTGGCTACCCAAAGGCCCAAACCATAGACCACCCCCCAAGGCTGACCCGCGACCAACACGTGCACGATCGCCAGCGCCGCTAAAATGATGGCGGCGATCATCAACTTTCGATTCCACAGGGGTTCTGTGGTGTAGCGCGCGACAATGAAACCGACCACAGCAAGGCCAGCCAACGTCACACCCACACTCCCCCAAACACCAAAGGTCTGCGGCAAACTTACCACCGGATGCGGCGTGAAGGCGACGGCTGCGGGCACTAGTAATGTACCGAGAAAACTACCAATACAGAACAATGGAAGTGCAACGATGGCGAGTAGATTACCTGAGCCGGCATTCACGAGAGTACCGGACCCGCAGCCTATGATGAGCTGCATGGCGAAGCCAAATACGAAAGCCGAAAGCACCATGGTCAGCGAGATCGGCGCGATTGCACCCAACATTTGACCGGGCGCGAAGGCAATAAGCGGTTGGATCGCGATCGCCGTCAGACCGATTGCGACCAGTTGTGCCATTACCCCCTGCCCGTTTCTTTGCAGAATCAGACGACGCCACGGCCCGGCAAAGCCAAAACCGAATCGCTCAAGCGCAAAACCAATGGCTAAGCCAATACCCAGTAGTAACGCAAAACGCACGCCCGCTGTGACAGCGAGCGTGCTCATGAGGGTGAAAATGAGGAGGCAGCGTGTAATCAAAAATTAGTTCGCCAAGTTGTTAAACCATTTCTTCGTTTTTAAGAATGAGAATTCAAGCGCCGAAGGAACATTCTCCATTGGCTGGCCTGCTTGCGACCATTCAACCATCGATTCCGCATACAACTTCACATCCGGCACCTGCGCAACTTCACTTAACACAAACCAGTTGGTCGCGGCCCAATGGCCCGTGTTGCAATACGAAATCGTATTGGCTTGATTCAATCCGTTATCATTGACGATCGAAGATACTTCGTTGGCATGCTTCAGTAGCGGCGTATTC
>JAGYIK010000051.1 GCA_018402605.1 Litorivicinus sp.
CCGCAACAAACTCTTTGTATGAGGTTTGCTTCGCGAGTGCTTGCCATGCATTGAAATCCGCTGTGCTCATATCAGCCACTTCCACTCCGGCTTCTTTGAATACACGCACGGATTCTGCGTCCGCTTTTTTCCCTTCTTCGAGATAAAACGCTTCTGCCTTTTTTGCACCATCACGTAGTGCTTTTTGCTGCGCTGCCGTCAATCCCTCAAATGTGGATTTATTCATCAACAGCGGTTGGTACATGAACCACAGCGCGTTTGCACCTGCTGGGGTGTAGCACTTGACCTGCTCGTACAACCGGAATGACACAAACGATGAGGACGACGTGTTGACGGCCTGAAGGACGCCACTTTGCATCGCGTTGTAGACTTCAGATGAGGCCATTGACGCGATGGACGCACCGGCACCGACTAGCATTTGCTCGAAGGCTTTACCTGCAGCACGCGTTTGCTGACCTGAGATATCTTCAGGCTTCGTGACGCACTTCTCAGTTGAAGCAAACCCGCCAGCCAAATAGCCATGGACCAACACCATCACGTCATCACTGGCCATGATTTTCTCGATCTCTTCCATAAACGGCGAGTAATTCAAGCGTGCCGCATGATCGTGATTCTTCACCAGTCCTGGCATCAGTGTCAGGTTGTATGCGGGTTGTTGACCGCCAGCGTAGGATAATGGCAACACCGTCATATCCAGCTGTCCACGCGATAGTGGTCTGTATTGCTCACGCGCTTTGAACAAGGCTTGAGATGGGAAAATTTTCATATCCAATCCCACATTCGCTTCTTTCACATGATCTGCAACAATCTGTGCCACCTGATGGCGCACGTCGGTTGACGAGAACTGGTGAGAGACGCGAAGTTCAGTCGCACTGACAACTGAACTCATGAAGGCTGCGCCGATCGCAGCAGAAAAAAGGGCTTTCAGTTTCATAATTAGGCTCCTGCCGATTGTTATGAGTTATTACGGCTTGCATATCTTTGTATGCTGAGGTGAAATTATCGTATACAAAAATAAGATGCAACGAAGAATTACAAAATGAGCAGTCGAGCAGCAACCCGAGTCTTTCAAGGCATCGAGGAAGAAATCGCCACAGGTCTCCTGAAAGATGGCGAAAAATTAGATGAAGCCACTCTCGCCGAGCGGTTTGATGTCTCCCGAACTCCAGTGCGCGAAGCCCTATTACAGCTTGTCGGTTCGGGGCTCGCCACACAGATCCCAAAACGCGGATGTTTTGTGCGCTCCCCATCATTTCGAGAAGTCATCGAAATGTTTGAAGTCATGAGTGAACTCGAAGGACTCTGTGCGCGCTTGGCAGCGCGGCGGATTTCGGAGGCGCAACTCAAACGTCTCAAACAGGCGAATGCAGGATGCGAGGATGCAATTGCTCAAGGTGACAGCGATCTGTATTACGCCAATAACGTGCAGTTTCACGAGTGTATTTATGAAGCCTGCGGCAACACCTTCTTAGCCGATGAAACCCGGCGGCTCAGGCGACGACTTCAGTCGTTTCGGCGATTGCAATTACGTGTCCGCGGGCGGATGCCGCAATCACTCGATGAGCATCACCTGATCATTGACGCAATTGAATCAGGACTCGCAGAGAAAGCCGATGAGCTGTCACGCACGCATGTGATGATTCAAGGCGAGCGCTTCAACGACTTATTGATGCACATGGAGCAGGCGCATTGAAACCCAAAGCACTGCTGTTCGATGTGTTCGGCACGGTTGTGAATTGGCGCTCAGGACTGATCCGAGATCTGCAAACACATTTTACACGCTACCCCAGTCGGCTTGATCCGGCGATCGTCGCCGATGCATGGCGGGCTGAATACCAACCTTCGATGACTCCGATCCGCGACGGCACTCGGCCTTTCACCAAGCTCGATGTGCTGCACCGTGAAAATCTGCTGAAAATTGGCGCTGACCTGCAGTTTGATCTCGGCACAGACGCCGACACGGATTGGTTGGTTCAGGCATGGCATCGACTCCCTGCTTGGCCGGATAGTGTCAGCGGCATCAACACACTGAAAGAGAGCACCATCTGCGCATCACAGTCCAATGGGCACATCGCGCTTAGCGTCAACCTCGCGCGCTACAATGGGTTCTCGTGGGATGCGATCTTGGGTTCCGAAGTCGTCGGCACCTACAAGCCTGCACCGAGATCCTACATCGGCGCCTGTGACGCGCTTGGGCTATCGCCCAACGAATGCATGATGGTGGCCGCACACAACGCGGATTTAGCGGCCGCACGGCAATGCGGACTGCAGACTGCATTCATACAGAGGCCCACAGAATACGGTCCGAATCAGACCACCGATCTCAAGGCAGAAGATAACTGGTCCATCGTCGCACGTGATCTTCTCGATTTAGTTGCCCACCTCACATGACCAGATCTGAGTCTTTCGCTCTAATTCCAGGTACCATGTTGTGTCTCGGGCTCGCGATTGTTGCTCGATTTCTTGGCTCTCATTATGGGGCGCCAACGATGCTCTTCGCGTTATTGCTTGGGATGAGCATGCACTTCCTCGCAAGTTCACCGAGGTTTTCGGCAGGCATTGCATTCGCATCAAAGATGCTCCTGAGAATCGGCGTGGCATTGCTTGGATTGCGTTTGACACTATCTGATGTATCCGGACTGGGCTTTGCCACGATCCTGTGGGTTGCCTCAGGCACCGTGATATCCATCCTTACAGGCATAGCATTTAGCCGAGTTTTTCGGACGGACCGCGCGTTCGGTATTCTAACCGGTGGAGCAGTGGGAATTTGCGGCGCTTCTGCTGCACTCGCCATCAGCGCAATCTTGCCACAAAATCAGCAGACGGAGCGTAACACCATTTTGACGGTCGTTTCAGTCACCGCGCTGTCAACCATTGCAATGATCCTGTATCCATTGATTGCCGGTTGGCTCGCCTTAGATATGCGTCAAACAGGCATTTTTCTGGGCGCAACTATCCATGACGTGGCCCAAGTCGTCGGTGCAGGCTACAGCGTTTCAGCCGAAGCCGGTGATACAGCAACACTTGTCAAATTATTTCGCGTCGCCCTCTTGGTTCCAATCGTATTGATCATTCCATTCGCATTGTCTAAGAACGCTGTCGCACCTGACGGTCGGACTTTACATCACCCGCTCCCACTGTTCGTCGTTGGGTTCACTTTACTGGTGAGCCTCAACAGCCTGATCGATATTCCGAATTTAATTCGAGATACCCTCATCAGTGCATCGAGTCTGTGCCTCGTCACTGCCATAGCCGGTCTAGGAGTCAAAACCTCATTAGTGTCACTGTTTCAATTTGGTTTTAAGCCTCTCGGTCTGATTTTGCTTGAAACAGCAATACTCGCAACCTGGATCATCGCAGGCCTCTTTTGGGTCATCTAACACGGATTTGTTTGCCGAACGCATGCTGAAGCATGGCGTGATAATTGGCCTTCTTCTCTAACCCTAATCCCGCGGAACTGGGGAGATTCACCTGACTCTCGGCGATCTGTAGCTCATCCGAGAATCCCCCAAATGGTTGAAAGACTCCGGGGTATGACTCGTTTCCACCAAGACCCAACCCAGCGGCAATGTGTAATGACATTTGATGCCCGCCGTGTGGTACAACACGACGCGCTGACCACCCCTCTTCATGCAAAACCGCAAGCGTTCGATAATACTCCACCAAACCATATGACAACGCACAATCAAACTGCAAATAATCACGATCAGCGCGCATCCCGCCATAACGAAGTAAGTTTCTTGCATCCTGATGTGAAAACAAGTTCTCACCTGTTGCGATCGGTCGATCGTAAGCCTCAGCGAGCGCCGTTTGAATCCCATAGTCGAGAGGGTCGCCTGCTTCTTCATACCAGAACAGATCGTACTGCCGCATCGCCTCAGCGTAGGCAAGCGTTGTATCTAAATCAAAGCGTCCATTGGCATCTACACAGAGATTACCTTCTCCGACGACCGCAAGCGCGGCTTCGATACGCTTACAATCCTCTGCTAAGTCGGCACCGCCAATTTTCATTTTACAAACTATGTAACCTAAATCGAGGTAACTTCGGAATTCATCCTGAAGTGCCGAGTAATCCTTTCCAGGGTAGTAGTAGCCACCCGCCGCATAAACCCAAACGCGCTCATCGGGCAATCGCCCCGCGCGAGCTGCTAGCAATTGATACAGGGGCTTTTCCTCGATCTTGGCCAAGGCGTCCCAAAGTGCCATATCCAAGACCCCCACCGCAACCGAGCGCTCTCCGTGGCCCCCTGGCTTTTCATTAGTCATCATCACCTGCCACGCACGATGAGGATCAAGAAGGCCAGAACCGTCGAGGAGGGAATCTGGATCAGCGGCCATCAGCCGAGGAATAAACCGCTCCTTCAACAGACCAGAAGCGGCGTAGCGACCATTAGAGTTAAAGCCATAGCCGACGATTGGTAGCCCGTCTTGAATAACATCAGTAACAATTGCAACGACTGAACACGTCATTTTCGAAAAGTCGATGTAGGCATTCTGGATTGGGGACGCAATCGATTCGACTGAATCGTAGATTGCAGTAATACGCATAACCTTGCCTCGAACTGAAAGATCAAAATTCAGACCAAGCGTTGCATGCATTGGTCGCGAGTGAACACCATTGATTCGCGACGATGCCAGATTGTCGACAATCTGCCAACAACCAGATTATGCTACTACGATAAGTTATTTTCGTTTATGCCTAAAAGCGCTCTGCCCCGGGCCGTTAACTGATTTGACTCGTCGATTTCGCTAGCCACCTCAATGCCAAGGCGCACCGATTCGGTAAAATCAGAAATTGAACGACATAGTGTTTGTAGAAAACCGATTGGGAACTCCAACGGTGCGCGTAAAACGCGAGTAAGAATGATCATACAAATTCCATCACAATTAAAACAAGTTGAGTAGAATGGTAACACTAATTAATGCAGCGCACAAAAATACTCTGCAGTCGTTGGACGCCCGAGAAGTGTCAACATTCCTAGAGCCGCTGATCAAAACTCAGCCAATGGCGTTTCTAGATATCCGCACTCGGCGACAGCATGTGCATAGCCACCCAATTTTCTCCATCAATGCACCTTTCGACTGCTTTGAGCAAAAAATCAATCAACTATTCGGTCGTAGTCGACCTCTCGTCATATTGATTGGCGAAACGCGGGCAGAAGTGCAGTGTGCATCTGAATATCTGGCGACTGCTGGCTTTCCAGAGCCCCTCCATCTGCCGGGTAATTTCAAGAAATGGAAAGAGTGCGGCCTACCGGTTTGGGATGGGGAATACACCGCATCGAAGGCGTTCGGGGAGTGGGTTGAAGTGACAGGTGATATCAATCCAATATCACCAGGGGTGGTCATAAATAACCCTGCTCCGTTGCAGATTGATGTGCGACCCATCAGCGAATATCAGAAGTTTTCGATCCCAGGATCCGTGCATTGCCCAACTGCCCGTCTTGGCTCCATCGTTAATTATCCAGACCAAGTGCACGTCCATTGTGCGGGACGAACACGAGGAATTATTGCCGCGCAAACCATGAAAGATCTCTCAACACCCTGTTTTGTCTCTTTCATATCAGGAGGCACACAAGGTTGGGAGTTGAATGGCGGCAGACGCATCTTTGACAACACCTCAAACAGCCCCGCCCTGATCGACCCAGAAACAGAATGGTGCAGGGCTCAAGATCTAATCAATCGACACCAACTTCCAATACTCGACGACAAATCGGTAGTCGAATGGCAGATCGCGCATTCTGATCATCAGAAAATACAGGTCAACGACCTTGATCCAGCAACAGACCAAATCGCTGTAACAACGCTAATTCAGAGTACTGATCAACATCTCGGCACGCATCATGTGCCGGTGCTGATCAACGGGCCCAATCCGATCGATGTCGCGATCGCTGTGCTGTGGCTGCGCCGCATGGGATGGGATGCACTGGGCTACTTGGGTGCATTGTCCGATAAGAGCCCACATCAACAAGCCCCCTGTATACAGGCTGACTCACCCGGCACACACTCTCGGCTCTTGGTTGATATCCGAAGTAGTCAGGCATTTGCCACGAGCCGAGTGATCGAATCCGAATGGATTCCGCGAAGCCAATTGCACCGCATAGATTCTGATGTACCTTACAGCGTTATATTGGATTTAACACAATCAATTGAATGGACGAGAGATTGGCTCATTCGCCTCGGTCGACCTAGCACTCCGATCTATGTGTTCGACTCAATCCCAAGTTCTCAGATCGACTCCTCATCTCTCACATTCTCTGAGCCACCATCAGATCAGCCAGTCTTTTTCCCGAATAGACACCACGGTGATTTACAAGACGCTCAGGGCTACTTAGATTGGGAACACTCGCTGTTACCCACTCTACAGGCATTTGGAAAAATCCCCTGGCCACCTATCGACGCGCCAACCCGCCCCCAATCGCACCTGAAGTTGTTCTACGAATCAGTTTTCCAGAGGATGGCTAAATGAACCCGATGGAAAAACGTTATGGATTGAAGAGCAATCAGGATCCACTTTCGCTAGACCATACGGTTAAGCACATAATTGAGCACGCAAGTTGCCGCGAATTTTCTGCGCAGCAAATTCCAGAATCGTTACGCGGTATACTCTATGCCGCTGCCCAATCGGCCCCCAGTAAGTCTAACTTGCAACAGTACAGCTTTCTCGATGTCACAGATTCAAGAACAAAGAAGAAATTATGCGAATGGTTTCCGTCGCTGACGTGGGCATTTATGGCTCCAATGTTCACTATTGCTCTAGGCGATTTACACAGGAACAGAATGATCAGCGCGCATCATGGATACCAATACAACGCGCACCCCGAAGATGCGTTCATGAATGCCGCTGTTGATTCGGCACTTGCAACGCAGGCGCTAATTGTCGCAGCAGAGAGTTATGGCCTCGGAACCTGCCCCATTTCACAAATTCGTGAACGTATCGAGGAGCTTGCAACTTGGTTAGACTTACCGGACGGATGCTTTCCGGTCTGCGGTCTAGCCATTGGCTACCCCCTATCAACATCAAAAAGAATTTCGCCGAGATTGCCGGCTGAAGTCGTCGTACATAAAGACCGTTATCAATCTCCGAACATGGAACGTATTCATGAGTACGATGCGCGATTCAACGCAGCAGTTGGAGAACCCAAGCCCCGATACCCTGAACGCTTCGGATTACCAGCGATTTCAACTTGGTCTGAGAATGTTGCTCGGCAGACGGCAGTCGAGGAACGCGACCAGTTTCGTTTATTTTTGAAAAGACGCTGTATCCTATCGTGAGCGTTGTGCAGCAGCCAGCAACCGTTTGCAAACCAACTCGCTGTCTTCCCACATCAACCAGTGTCCTCGCCCGGGAATGACTTCAACCAATGCCTGGGGAGCCACGCGCTTGATAATCTCGAGTCGTTCGTTCAAATACTCCCCGACCGATGCATCTTTCGACCCAAACAAAAACGTAATCTGCCCATTCACCTGTTCGAGGGCTTTTGCCAATGTATCCGTAGCCGAAATCGGCCGGCTCTTCAGTCGATGTAGGCGAGTGTTATTTTCTTGAATGAATAAAGCCAACTCATCCACCATCTCGGGATCAACCAGCATCAACGTTTCCAGATTTTTCCGATGCGCAGCGATGACCTCTGATCGCGACATTTCCGGAGTCCGCCGAACCAAGTCCGCCATGGTGCCTCGCGGCGCGCCCAAACCACCTGGACCGATCAATAGCAAATGCTGGATTTGACCTTGCAAACGTCTCGCCACATGCCCAGCAATTG
>JAGYIK010000052.1 GCA_018402605.1 Litorivicinus sp.
CTCAAAAACAATCCCAGTACAGCACTGGCTGCTGCCCACGGTGGCGTAAAAGAATTCCGCATCGGCATCCTGGGTGGTGAAAACCAGTCAGACCGTCTGCGCTCAAACGAGTGTCTGCGCGCCAAAACAGAAGAGCTGTTGGGCGTACCAACCAAGCTGTTCGCGCCAGCTGACTACAACGGTGTGATCGAGGGCCTCCTCGGTGGCAACCTCGATATGGCGTGGTTGGGCGCTTCAGCCTATGCCAAGGTCTACATGACAGACCCAAAAGCGGTTGAACCCGTATTGGTTAAAATCAACACAGACGGATCGATGGGCTATCACGCTATTGGATTCGCGCGCGCCGATTCTGGCATCAAGAACCTCGACGACATGAAGGGCAAGGTCTTTGCCTTTGGCGATCCAAACTCAACATCCGGCTTCCTGATTCCTTCTGTGGAAATCCCTGCTGCCGGTTACAGCATGGAAAAAGGCAAGTACTTCGGTGACATCACCTTCGCTGGCGGTCACGAGCAGACCATCGTTGGTGTATTCAATGGTGATTTCGATGGCGGCGTGACCTGGGCTGATGGTCTGGGTGCCTGGGAAGACGGTTACAACTCAGGTGCACTACGTAAAGCATCAGACGCCGGTTTGATCGACATGACGCAATTGGTTGAAATCTGGAAATCAAAAGTGATTCCAGAAGGCCCTATCGTTCTGCGCACCGAACTGCCTGCAGACGTCAAAATCAAGATGACCGGTCTGATGGCTGGCCTTGCGTCACTCGATCCTGAGTGTGCGTATAGCTTTATGGCCGGTGAAGTGAAGGGCATGGCGCCAGTCACACACGAGACCTATGAAGTGATCGTAGAAGCACGTAAGTCAAAGATGTAATTCAACATCTTGTGCGAAGGGGGAGCGCTGCTCCCCTTTCTCTTGCTTGAAAGGAATCCAGGGCATGTATGCATCCATCGTTCATTTAGAAAATCAGCGTCGACTCTACACCGGTTTATCATTGGCACTTCTCGCCGTGATTTTGGTCTCCGGTTACACCACAGCCGACTCCATGAACTCCGGTGGATTCATACAGGGTCTTGAAAAGTTTTTTGATTACCCCTCACAAATTGTGCGTGAATCTGTGGCCAAGGGCTGGGAATTCTGGGCGCTGTTTCCGAAGTACTTCCCTGCCCTGATCGAAACACTCAATATCGCACTCGTCTCAACTCTGGTCGGCGGGCTGATTGCAGTCTTCTTATCACTCGGTGCGACACGGAACCTGGATGTGCCCGAGCGGTTAGTGCCGGTCATCCGGCGCACCATGGATGTGATGCGTGCCTTTCCAGAATTGATCATCGCGCTGTTTTTAATTTTTGTGTTGGGCGCCAGCGCGGTGCCAGCCATGATCGCAGTGGCTTTTCATACCGCAGGCGCACTCGGCAAATTGTTCTCTGAGGTCAATGAAAACATCGACGTCAAACAAACCGAGGGCTTAAAAGCCGCTGGTGGGTCTTGGTTACAGCGGATCCGCTTTGGCGTGCTCCCGCAGGTCTTACCGAACTACACCAGCTACTTGCTGCTCCGACTCGAGATTAACGTCCGCGCCTCAGCGATTCTTGGCTTTGTCGGTGCCGGCGGCATTGGATCCGAACTCTCTCGTTCGATAGGCTGGGGCGATGGCGCGGTCACGGCTGCCCTTTTCCTCATGCTGTTCTTCACCATCGTGTTGATTGACCAAGGCTCAGCCAAGATTCGCGAGAATCTGGTCAAAAACCAGGGAGGCTTGGCATGAGCACCACAGTCATTGATCCACGCGTATTCCAACAGGTGCAGAGTCAAAAGTGGTGGCCGATCGGCCTACTCATCACCGTTCTGGTGTACCTGACCTATGCCTGGGGTGCGTTCAATATGAATGACGTCCTCTCGGGCTCACGCCTCGAAAAAGGCGCCCTGCTGCTCTCCGATGCCGTCGCCTACAAGGTCCATGTCACCGAGGATTTGCGTCGTGGCGACTTTGCCGTAGCCATTGAGGGCGAACGCACCGCAACCTACCCTGCCGACCAAACACCGAACTGGGTCGACCGCGATGCCAATCAATACCGCGTGGATCTGGCCGACGGCTATCAACTGCGCTCAGCCGATCGCGTTATTGAGTACAGTGTTCCGGACTATGGCGTCATTACCATCACAGTGGGCGAAAAAGAACTCGAGATGACCTTGCCTGCGGGACGGGCCGAGCTCCCTCAGGGCATGCAGTTTCGGCCGGTCAAGTTTGATGCACGCCCTGTGTTTGGCCATCGCGTCCAAGTGTCACGCTCGAAAATCGAGTCGCATCGTTTCTTCTATGGCTGGGAAAACTTCTGGTTCCCGTTCCGATCCCCATTTTATGGCATGAGCCTGGGTGAACTCTGGAGCACTGCGACCGAGGCGAAGCGAATCGATGCCGAGCGCTCAAATGCAGCCTTCATCTTCGATGAATTCTGGAACAACCCCGATTGGCAGCACGGCATTATTGCAGTTGCTGTGCTGGAAACCGTCATGATGGCCGTTTTGGGAACCATCACCGCGGCTTTCATCGCACTGCCTTTGGCCTTTGCTGCAGCCCGCAATTTCAATCCTGAAGCCGTTTCACGCTTCTTTGTACGGCGCATGTTTGACTTCGTTCGCGGCATCGACATGTTGATTTGGTCGCTGATTTTTATCCGCGCCTTTGGCTTGGGACCCTTGACCGGTACCTTGGCGATCGCTGTGACCGACACGGGAAGCTTCGGCAAGATTTTCTCGGAAGCCATGGAGAATGTGGATAAGAAGCAAATTGAAGGGGTGGAAGCGACAGGAGCCAGCCGCATCCAAAAATACCGCTTCGGAGTCATGCCGCAATTGATGCCGGTTTTTTTATCGCAATTTTTGTACTACATGGAGATCGAACTGTAAGCTCGGCCACCGTCATTGGTGCATTGGGCGCAGGTGGTATCGGCCTGGTATTGGTTGAGAACCATGCGTACGCAGCGCGACTGGGAGAACGTGTTCTACATCATCACCATCACCATTTTGATGGTCTTCATCATGGATGGCCTGTCGTCAAAGCTGCGCTTGAAGCTTATTAAGGGCTCAGATCGCGGAACTCACGTCCCAGGATGAAACACCCGCACCACGCCCAACCAGGGGTGCGGTGCGGTTTCGCGAAGCGTGGTGGCACTGACCGCAGTCGAGGTGGTCAAATCCACATCGACTCGCCCTCTTAGATAATGCAATTGCAGCGCCTCAATCTCGCATAATACGCCCCAATCCGAACGGAGCTGTGCTTCGATTTCAGGCCGCAGCGGCCGGAGACTGAGAGGCGCCTCCTGATCCATATCGGCATCATCTTCTGGATCCACGTGGAAGGTGATGTCACCAATGTCAGGAAAGGCCTCCCGAAGCGTCGCCGCCACCCAGCAGCCCACCTCATGCCCCTCGGAAACCGATATTTTTGGATCCACCTGCAGATGCATATCCACCATGGTTTTTCCGCCCATGGTGCGCGTACGGATGTGGTGGACGTCGCGAAGGCCAGGTACTGTCATGGCGGTTTGATACATGGCGGCAACCGTCTCCTCAGGCAGTGCGGTATCAACCAATTCCGCCATCGCCTCCCACAACAGCTCAAGCGCCACCTTCGCGATCAAAATAGCCACCACCAGTGCAGCCAATGCATCCAGCCAGGTATAGCCCAAAGCGACGCCAATCAGCCCCACCAAGACCGCAATCGAGGACAAGCTGTCCGTCCGAGAATGCCATGCGTTGGCTTCCAATAACTTGGAATTGAGGAGCTTGGCGTAATGCAGGGTGTAGCGGAATAAACCCTCTTTCGCCAAGATTGACACGATGGTGATAACAAATGCGGCCGTGCCCGCCACCACCATGGCCTCGCCTGCAAACAGCCGCTGTACGCTGTCCAGCAAAATGCCGCCAGCCACCACCAGGAGTACGCCTCCTAAACCCAGCGTTGCCAGCGTCTCGATGCGCTCGTGGCCATAGGGATGATTGGCGTCTGGCGCTTCTTGGCTCCATCGTGCAGCCAGTACCACGAGCACATCAGTGCCTAGATCCGACAGGGAATGCACGCCATCGGCAATCAGAGCAGAACTCTGAGACAGCCATCCAATCGCTATTTTTCCGATCCCAAGGAGTCCATCAACAATCGCACCGATGACCGTCACACGCGTCATGGTGTTGGCTTTATCACGCGACATCACCAAAGCCCCCCGACACGGTCGACAAACCAATATACACCCAAGGCACCAATCAATAATGAAACAGGCACAGCCACCACCTGGCGATACCAGGATTTCTGCAACACCCAAATCCCCACCGCAAAATAGGCCAATGCGATAATGGCCAACTGACCCAACTCGACGCCCAGATTAAACGACAAGAGCCCCACAATAAAATCGCGCTCAGGTAAGCCAAGCTCGGTCAACACGCCGGCAAATCCCATCCCGTGCAGCAACCCAAACACAAACACCACCAAAGCCCGTGAGACCCCGACTCTCTGATGCCAGCAGTTTTCGACCGCAATATAGATAATCGATGCGGCGATGAGGGGCTCAACAATGGCAGGCGACAAATTGAGGATGCCATACAGACCGAGCGCCAAGGTCACCGAGTGGGCCACAGTAAAGGCGGTCACTTGGATCACCAGATCGATGAGCCGCTTCGACATCAGGGTTAACCCTAAAATAAAGACAATGTGATCGATACCCATTGGCAAAATATGGGTAAAGCCAAGCACCACATAGTCCCAAACGATCGCCGTCATCGAACGCGTCACTGAGCCATCAAGCGAGAACACAGGCGAGGTCTCAGCATGGCGCACAAAAGCGACCTGTGGGTCTTGGTCTGGCGGCAAAAATCGGACCGCTGTATTCGGCAATTCCTGATCCACCCGATATTGGAAGGCCGTCGCCTGATCAGGTAAACCGCCGACCAACCGCACCACAGAGAGTCTCGGCGCTCTCCGGGTCGTTCTCTGCAATCACCTGAAGTGATGTCACGTAATATTGCGGACGAGACACCGTCCACCTCAATGTGCATCCGATTCGCGAATGTACGCATTCGGGGTACGAAAACAGCTTCTAATTCAGCGTCACCCAATGCTCGAAGAGTACCGTACTTCGGCGCAAAGATTTGGGAGTCACGGTATCAGCTAACGCTGGGTTGACCCCGGCCAACCAGGCTTCCAAGTTGGTCTCAAGAGCGAGCGAAACAACACCTTGCTCTGACAGGGTTAAGGTCGCAATGGCCGGACGCATTTCATGCGCTTGCGCTCAGCGCCCAAAGGCCCCATACAAAGCCCATTATGATTTGTCGAACCATTGCGGTCACCTTAATTCTGGATAAAATAACGCCATGACGATACACCAGAGACTCCTCCCATGCATTGCTTGGCTTGCTTTTAAGTGGCCAGGTTACAGCTCACGAATTCTGGATCGAGCCCACAGCGCACAAGGCAAATCCCGGTGATGCGGTCCAGCTCCTTTCGGTGCTTGGCGAAAATTTTCGTGGTTCAGCGCAACCTCTATTTACCCGATGATTTTGTGCGCTTTGAGCACGTGAGTGTAGGCGCAACCGTCCCAATCTCAGGACTATTGGGCGACAGTCGACCAGCGCCGACAGTGACGGTCGCGCCTGACTCAACCAAATCATCCATCACACCGTGCCGTTTGACATCGTCTTTAACGCGGGCGATGCGCGTTGGGCCGATTACATCGCGCTCGATGGACTCGCCGAGCAGTTGGCAGCCCACCCTGAATTACCTCAAGTCACACCCGTCAGTGAGCGGTATGTCCGTTCGGTCAAAAGTCTGATTGTGGGCGGACCGATGGCACCGGCCGATCGTCTGACCGGGCGACTGCCCTATGAGCTCGTTCTCGAAGGCACGCTGACACCCGGCACGCAAACGTTTCGGTTATATGAAGACAACGGATATAAATCAGGGATCTTAATTAAGGCGTTTCGGCACAGTGACCGCGCAGTAGTGGACCAAGCCATCACCGACCGCGAGGGTCAGGTCACCTTGAACCTGCCGACTGCCGATCGCTATCTGATCAGTGGTGTTGTCATTGCACCGGATTCGGATCCGAACTTTGACTGGCTCAGTCACTGGCCTGCGTTGACACTCGAGATTTCCGACTGAGGATCATCTCAAGCGCACGCGCTGTGGCAGCAAAAGCAAAACTGGCCGTCACGTGGGTAACCGCACCGAGGCTTCCCGCACAGTCAAGTCGTTGCCCACCACGGGGCTTCTCTTGCCCAATGCCGCCATCGGCCTGTTGATAGCGGGTTTGCTCGTCGGAATACACCGCATAGACGCCGAAACGGGATTTGGGGTCGCGGGAGAAGCCAAACCGGTTTCTCAAGGTTTGCCGAACCGCAGCCAATAAGGCATCGCCGTCGGTCTTGGCGAGATCACGGACCTGAATTCGACTGGGATCAATCCGTCCGCCCGCGGCACCCAAGGTCAGCACTGGTATTTTTAAGCGCTTAGCGTGCGCAATCAATGCCGCCTTGGCCATCTGGTTGTCACCGCAATCGATCACACAATCGATCTCGGATGTGATGAACTGATCTTGGGTTTTTTCGGTAATGAACGCGTGATCCAGTCGCAGCCGGATCGACGGGGCGATCGCGCGACATCGCGCAGCCATCACCTCAATCTTCGATTGGCCGACGGTGTCCACAAGTGCGTGGATTTGCCGGTTGATGTTACTGGTACAAATGTCATCGAGATCCGCCATGCGGATTTCTCCGATACCGGAGCGCGCAAGACTCTCCACCACCCAGGAGCCGACACCGCCAACACCCACCACATAGACACAGGCCCCTTGCAAGGTAGCCACTGTGCCCGCGCCGTAGAGGCGGTCGATGCCAGCGAAGGCATCAAGCGTTTGCGAGTGCATCCCCATCGGCCAGCTCAAAGGCTGCGTGAAGCGCACGCACCGCCAGCTCGAGATACTTTTCATCGACAACCACAGAGATCTTGATTTCTGAAGTCGAAATCATTTGGATGTTGATGCCTTCCGACGCAAGCGTTGTAAACATCTGACTGGCCACACCCGCATGCGAACGCATGCCGACACCAACGACTGAAACCTTACAGATCTTGGCATCTTTGCGGACTTCGCGAGCACCCAATTCCTTGGCCACATCTTGCAGCACCTCATAGGCCGATTCGACATCGTTCCGATGCACGGTAAAGGTGAAATCCGTGGTTTGATCCACGCCGACGTTTTGCACGATCATGTCCACTTCAATATTCTTCGCACCGACAGGGGCCAAAATGCGTGCCGCCACACCCGGGACGTCTGGCACACCCAAGAGTGTTAATTTCGCCTCGTCGCGGTTGAACGCGATCCCTGAAATGACTGGTTGTTCCATCGCATCAAGCTCCTCAGTGGTAATCAATGTGCCTGGGCCGTCTTCAAAGGTGGACAGCACGCGAAGCGGGACGTTGTATTTGCCTGCAAACTCCACCGAGCGGATTTGCAGCACTTTTGAACCGAGAGAGGCCATCTCAAGCATCTCTTCAAAGGTAATTTTCGAGAGTCTTCGCGCGCTCGAGACCACCCGTGG
>JAGYIK010000053.1 GCA_018402605.1 Litorivicinus sp.
TATGCATAATGACCTCCGACGGTAGGCGCTTTTAAACAAAATGTTGGACCGAAATACAAAGGTTGTCAAACTTTGTATTGATGGATGGGGTGGGAATCAGAAGGCTCTGTGTGACGGTGTCAATTGGCAAATTTTTCTCTTATTTTGAAGGATTTACTGAGCATGGTATGTATCGTGGAATTGCGAATTAGCAGAAAAACAATCCATTGAACATAAAGGATACAAATCGCTAGTTTGCAATCGAGCGGGAATGAGGAATAAAACTGACAAACTGGCTCAAACAGATAGACGAAAGGACTTCGTAGCGGCCCGTAAGGCACTCATCATCGTAGCGGACCTGCATTTGACGATAAGGTTTGGATAGCCGTTGGCGAAGTGCTTCAGTTTGGATTCTGCGTTCCGCGGGATGTAAGTCAAGGTGGTTTTCGGTTGCTTGAACATGTTCCCGGTATCCGGACTTCTGGCTAATTGTCAATTTGATTCTCAATTAGCCAAACGGGATCTGCGAGTGGTGATCGAATATATGGAGGAATGAGGAGGCAACTCAGAGGCTTAAGCTGAGAGGCGCGTCCCAACGTGCTTGTCATGACAATGTCGGGTAACCTACGGGTATCGATTTTGGCGATTCAACGATGCTGATCCTGCACCACTACTGGCCTTCACCCTTTGCACACAAAATTCGCATGGCATTCGGCTTGGCGAATCTCGACTGGCTGTCTGTGGAGATCCCGAGAGTACCGCCGAAGCCGCTTTTGACGCCGTTGACAGCAGGCTACCGGCGAACTCCCGTTTTGCAGATCGGCGCAGATGTGTATTGCGATACGCAGAACATTGCGCGGGCACTCGGCGAGCAGGGTGCGCAGCAAACGCTGTTTCCAGACCTCTCCGGCACCCAAGCGCTGGTGTTGTCAGATTGGATTGATCAACAGCTATTCCCTTTGGCTGCGCGTGTGGTGATTACCAGCGCCTTGGATACAGCGCCGCCTGAGTTCGTGAAGGATCGGGGTGATTTATATTTTGGCTCCGACTGGAGTGTTGAGCAGTTGAAAGCCGACTTCGGCGGTGTGGTGATGCAGCTCAACGCAGGGCTTTATACGCTCAATGCATCCTTTGCAGGCCGTGATGTGAAATCCAGTGATCTGAGCTATGCGGATGTTGCGGTGGCGTTTCTCTGCTGGTTCTTGCGCGGGCGCTGGGAGCGGGGATCGGAGGTCCTCTCGGCCTATCCCAAACTTTGCGAGATCGAGTCCGCCGTGTGCGCCTTGGGGCATGGATCTGACACCGCGCTCGATGCCGAGGCGGCGTTACAGATCGCTCACGATGCCGAGCCCGAGTCTGCAATAGGTGTCCTCGTGCCGAGTGAGTTCACAGTGGGTCAACAGATCACCATACAGCCATTTATTGCGTCATCGGATCCGGCGGTGCAAGGGACACTTCGATTTCTAGATCAGACCCGTGTTTCGATTGACCATGTGCATCCGATGGTGGGGCGGATCGCTGTGCACTTCCCTGTCCTCGGTTATCAGATTCGGCCGCTATGAGGCACTCGTTGCATTAGGCTGGATTGAGACGAGGCTGTCATACCAACACGGATACCATGCCGGTAACCTGGCCGATGTACACAAGCATGCGACGCTTGCGTCTGCGATCCAATTGCTGACGCAAAAAGAGAAGCCGCTCAGTTACATTGAAACCCACAGTGGTCGGGGTCTGTACGATCTCACCTCAGAGTTTGCCTTGAAAACCGGTGAAGCGGAGGCGGGGATTCTCAATATTGATTCTCGGGGCTGGTTTGAGGCGTCGCATCCCTATGCTGTCGCGCGGCGTGCGGTAGAGGCAGCGCATGGGGAGAGTGCGTATCCGGGCTCACCCTTGATTGCACAATCGCTCCTTCGTCCCGAAGACCGAATGCATTTAGCAGAGCTGCATCCGGCTGAGCATGATGCACTCAGTCGCTGTATGGATCGTTCTGCACGCGTGTATCGCGAAGATGGGTTCAAACTGGCGAATCGCCTCTGTCCACCGACACCACGACGCGGCCTCATACTGGTCGATCCGAGTTACGAGCGTGCAGATGAATATCAGCACATACCTGAGTTTCTCGCGCACATCACCGGTAAGTGGAATGTGTGCGTGGCGATGCTTTGGTACCCCCTATTACACAGTCGAGCGCATCAACCCATGGTCCGACAACTCGAGCGCCAGTTTCCAGAGGGTGTACGGCACGAAGTGTCGTTTCCGGCGGTGCGAGAGGGTCATGGCCTGGTCGGATCGGGGCTATTTTTGATTCGGATGCCCTTTGGCTTGGAACGTGACTTGGATCATTTGTCGCAATGCTTTAAGGAGCTTTGAGGATGCACGCTGACGAACAACAGGACCCATATTGGCTCCGCTCACAACAAATCTTAGAGTGGTTAGGTGTTGCAACCGCGATCGTGTACTCGCTCCTTGTGGCATCAAACACTGGGTTTGAGTTTATTGGCTTCACGCTGTTGCTCGTATCATCGTTTGCGATTGGGCTATGGGCCTATCGCGGTGGTCACCGTGGCATCTTGCTGTTGCAGTTTTTTTATGCCACTGCCGGTATCATTGGCATGATTCGGTGGTTTTAGTTCACGCGTACAGGCCGCCTTCTGGGTGGGTCAAGTCAGGTCGCAATGCAGTCAACTGAGAATTCTCGGTACATCCTATTTATGGTGCTGGCGATGGCTGGCTTTGCCATCGAAGACGCGGTGATTAAACATTTATCACGTGATCTCCCTGTCTCTCAGGTGCTCCTTTTGATTGGTCTTGGCGGCATGACTGCGTTTTCCATGATCGCGTTCGCCAAGCAGTCGCCGATTTGGGTGCGCGGTCTTCTCAACAGGCGTTTTGTTTTGCGAACGTTTTGTGAGCTTGCTTCGGCGATTCTATTCGTCACTGCAATCGTCTACGCCTCGCTTTCAGCTTCGACAGCGATCTTGCAAGCCACACCACTCGCTGTGGCCTTTGGGGCCGCTGTGTTTTTGAAGCAGCAGGTCTCAATGCGTCAATGGATCCTCATTGCGCTTGGGTTTTCGGGTGTGCTCATGATCATTCAGCCGGGTTCAGATGCATTTCAGCCAGCCACGCTTTTCGCGGTCGCGGGTGTCGTGTTTCTGGCCATGCGCGATGTCATTACACGCTCAATTTCTGATTCAATCCCGCCATTGGTGATCTCGTTTTGGGCGTTCTTTGCGTTGTTTCTCTCGGGTGTGGTCACGACCCCAGTGTTCGGTGCCTATGCCCCCGTGGACTGGCACCACATGGGTTGGCTTGTCGTATCGAGCGTGGCCGGGTCACTCGCATATTTAAGTGTCGTGATGGCGACACGCGGTGGTGATGTCGCGGTGATTGCACCGTTTCGGTACTCCCGTTTGTTATTCGCGCTCGTACTTGCAGTGCTCTTATTTGATGAAGTGCTTACCTTGCCGGTGCTGGTGGGGAGTGGATTGATTATCGTATCGGGTTTGCTCACGTTACGGATGCCACGACGACGGTCTGCTCTATAATGCAAAGGACCTTGAGAAACTCTGTGTGGGATGTTGTCCGTGTCGATTAGTTATTATTTCTTAGCAGGAGCTATTCTTTTTGAGGTGTGCGGCACGATGCTGTTACCGGTGACGCAGAACTTCACGCGTCTTTGGCCGACCGTTGGACTGGCAGTGTGTTACCTGACTGCGTTTTATTGTCTGACGTTTGCGATTCGGGATATTCCAATTGCGATCGTGTACGCGATTTGGAGCGGGATTGGTGTCTTACTTATCGCGATTTTTAGTGCATTTATCTACAAACAGTTGTTGGAGTGGCAGGCCATTGTTGGGCTTGCCATGATTGTGGGTGGCGTGATTTTGGTCAATCTCTACAACAATCCACACAGCGCTTAACTGACTCGCGATAACGCTTCATCGAGGATGCTCACGGTCCGCTCTGGGTGCATTAATTTGTCGATCCCAAAAAGCCCCACTCGGAAGGTTTTGAACGCATCGGACTCGCCGCATTCCAATGGAACCCCAGCCGCTACTTGGATTCCCTCGGCTGCCAATGCGGCGCCGGTTTTGATGTCGTCGCGGGTGGTGTGTGAGACCACCACTGTCGGCGATTGATACCCGGGTGCAGCAAGACTTTTGAATCCGTGGCCCTCGATCATGAGCCGAACGGCCTAACTCGATCTGCCGTGCTTTGAGCACATCAAAACCGATGTCGGCCATCTCTTGAAAGGTGGCATAGGGCAATGCCAATCCGTCTGTGGGCAGGTCGCATGGTATGCATGACCACCGTTCAAGTACGCACCCCCCATAATGCCGTGCCATTTTTCAGATCCAACGCAAAACTGTCTGATGTGGTCTCGGCAGGCGCGCAGTAGCCCGGTCCGACAACATCGACTCGTGCAGGGGTTGAACTCCAGCCTTTTGTGGTGCAGTGATCAGTACATCAACGCCAAGTGCCTCCATGTTGAGCCAGCGCACCGGCTGCAGCTACAGTCGAACTAACAGGCATCGACCTCGTGCGCGGCCTTCTGCAATCGCCTGGATGTAAATGTCGCTGAGCAATAAGCCGGCGGAGTCTCGTGCGGTGCAACAACGAGCGCAGGACGCTGTTCACGGATGTGTTGGCGCCTGCTCTCGACAGGCACTGGCGCGAATTGCTGGTCCGGCGCCCGGGTGAATCGGGAGCGCGCAAGCAGCCTCAGCGTACGACGGACGAACGCCTTGGTCGAAAATCTGCGTCCCATCGGTAGCTAAACCAGCCGTTGCGGATGACTAAAACCGACGATTGGCGGCGGTGGCGCGCCACTGACTTCGTACAGGTCCCGCCGCCTGGGATCAGCGGTGCGGCGTGATGGTGCTATTGAGCCCGCATGTAACCCCGCATGACCGACTGAAACCCGTGGGACATGTGATTGAGAGACCGGTCTGTGAAGACCGCAGTACTCAACGAATCCTTGCGGATCGATTGTTGGATGGATCTTTGACATGCTTTGTTATCCTATATCTCCCAATGAAGCCCCGGTCGGTCGAAAACTCAACTGATTGGGAGTCATATGCGGATGCGTTTTGAAGGCCATGTGAGAGACGAGTTTGATTCAGATGATGTGGCTTGGATGCGTGAGGCTCTCGAACTTGCGGCGCAAGCCGCTGCGCTCAGTGAGTGCCTGTGGGTGCCGTTTTGGTTCGCGATGGGGTTTGTATTGGGCGTGGCTTCAATGCCCCAATCTCGTCGCATGATCCCACCCATCACGCGGAAATTGCCGCGATTCGGGATGCCAGTCGGCAACAACACAACTATCGACTGCCGGGATCAACCCTCTACGTGACGCTTGAGCCCTGTACGCAGTGCTTTGGAGCGCTGATCCACGCACGGGTTGCGCGCCTCGTTTTCGCAGCCACAGAGCCTCGTGCCGGAGTTGTGGGTTCGCAGCTCGCATTGCAGGACATGCCATTTTACAACCATCGAATCACGGTCTCGGGTGGCCTTCTCGCCGATGACGCGGCACACCTTTTACGCGCGTTTTTTCAAAGTCGGCGATCAGTTGGCGGCGAATTCAGAGCGCCAGATTAAGAATTGGTAATACTGCTGAATGTTGGCAACGTAAGTGCGCGCTTGCTCCCCACGGCCAAAGCCAAATTTTAATGACTGGTAATATTGCCGTTGTTGTAACAGTGGGAGTCGTGCTTCGACATCCTCCCAACGGTCTGGGTTTCCACCTTGCCGCTCAGTGAGGACTCTGGCGTCCTCCATATGACCAAGGCCCATATTATATGCTGCGAGGGTAAACCAGGTCCGATCAGGTTCAGTGATCCGTTCTGGTAGACGATTTCGCAATTGTTCAAGGTAGCGAGCTCCGCCTTCAATGCTTTGCTTGGGGTCAAGTCGTGATTCGTAACCCAGTTCTCGCATGGTGTTGAGGGTCAGCATCATGATGCCTCGAACGCCTGTTGGCGAGCGAGCGTTGGGATTGAGATGCGATTCTTGATAGGCCACTGCCACCAAGAGTCGCCAATCCCAGCCTGTCAGTAAGGCCGCCTCTTTAAATAGTGGTTCAAATTCAGGCAACCGCTCATCGATCTGTTGGGTAAAGGTTTTGACATCTGCGATCTGAGCCGGAGGCGGATTGATATGCTGCTCGATCAAGTTGTCAATCAAGGCTTGCTCCGCTGAGATGAAGGTATTGGCGGCATCGACCAAGCACCAGGTCGGCAGTTTCTAGAATGCCCAGCCAATGGCGAGAACTCTCCCAATGCGTCGACAGTGAGTTCCGGAAGAGCGCCCGAACTCTGCGAAAATCGGTAGGGAATCACTGTGTGATGATCCGTTTGCCGTACGAGAATCTCTTCGCGATTGAGGTCCGTGGTCTCGACCCACTTGAGGTTGGGTTGGTGCGATGCCAATGCGGCGAGGGCCTGAGATTCCTCTGAATTCGAGGCAACCACAAGTTGAAAGCTGAGATCCTCGGAGAATTTAAGTTTCGGAGTGTCTCGATGACGAATTAATTGGAGCTGGTAATCAAGGATTGGGGTACTCAGTGTCACTGGCGCTTCGACCCCCAAGGGTGTGCCGACTGCCAAATCGGCTTCACCTTTTCGCAGGGCGCGGAGCATGGGGGGTCCAGGCTCCACTTCAACAAAGTCGACAGACAGTCCCAAACGCTCTGCAAAGGCGTTCGAGAGTGCACGGTCAAACTCACGAAAATCAACTGTGGCGCTATGGAAGGTTTCAGGGGCATTCGGGACAAGGACACGCAATGTGCCGGAGTCTGCGATGGATTCAAGACGTTTAGGCCATGAATCTTTGACAAAGGGCGCCGATTGAAAATGCAGCGCAAGGGCCAAGACGAGGAGTGACACCCACCAAAATTTTGCAGTCATTGCACGAAAAATATGCCGAACGCGTGGGGGAAACATGGGGCTCTGGTAAACTCCTCTTTTTACCGATGGACCGAAGGATCAACATCCATGCTTATCCTGCAGGGAGGCAGTGCCCTCTCGTCATTTCGAATCCAAGCGTTGTGTGCGCAACTCCAATTAGTGGAGCCGAGTGTAACCGGTTTAGAGGCGACATTTGTCTATTTTGTTCTTGGCCAAGTGGATTCAAATCAGGCAATTGGCGAGCTTATTGGCGCAGAGGAGAAACCTCCAAAGGAGGGTGTCTTGGTCGTTCCCCGCTCAGGCACAACATCCCCATGGAGCTCGAAAGCAACGGATATTGCGCATAACTGTGGGATGCAAACGGTTACGCGGATCGAACGGGGCGTGCACTTTCAGATCCATGGAAAATCGGCGATACAGGTGGACACCATCCGCTCCATACTCTCTGACCCCATGCTTGAGGATGTATTGACGGCGCTGCCGGACGCAGAATTTTTCAAGCCAGGATCTCCGCCACCACTTGGGATCATTGCGCTTGGGGATGAGCCAAAGGAGGCCCTTGAGGGCGCAAACCGATACTTTGGCCTTGCACTATCGGACGAT
>JAGYIK010000054.1 GCA_018402605.1 Litorivicinus sp.
ACTGACCAGTGAATGGAACTGAACCACCATCACCAGTCCCGTTCAGTCCAACCACTAAGCCATAACCAATCAATTGATTTGCACGCACCCCAGCTACACTGGTCAGATCTTTAATCCGATCGGCACTTGCAGCAGTCGACAACAGAGTGAGACAGAGCAGTATCCAACGCATCTTCAGAATCCTCAGAACGGCCATAGCGAGTACAACAAGTTCGTACCCCAAGGCGTTTGCTGTGCGTTGGCGTTTTGGCCAACACCCTTATACGAGATCTGTGCGCTGGCAATTCGCTTCGATTGAATGGTGTTATCCGGCGCCACATCTTGCGGCCGGATGATGCCTTTCACCTGAACGACTTCGGATCCTGTAGTCAGGTTCACGATTTTTTCGCCACGAATTAAGAGATTGCCATTCGGATACACCTCAACTACCTGCGCACTCATCGTGCCTTTCAAAGTCGCACTCTGATCAATCACGCCAGAGCCGGCCGAAGACAACTCGTTCTCTTCTTGCAAATCTTCAGACAAAAATCCACCTGGGCTACCCCACTTGGCGATCTGCAAGGGTGACAGCACGTCATTTTTAGTTTTCCGTGATGTGGTATTTTTTGCGGTTGAGTCTGCATCCACCGATTCATCCAACACCACGGTGATGATGTCACCCACGCGATAGGAGTTCTTTTCACCAAACCAGCTGTCGGCATGTGCCTGGTTATAAATCGAGCCCGTTGGAATACGGTCAGCAACCTGAGTCTCTGGAATCACTGGAGCATACTCAGGGGAAGGTCCTGCGATTTGCTGTTGCGCAACGCATCCGGACAAACTGAGTAGCGACAATGCAATGATGGATAAACGCATCAGCCAACCCCTTACAAGTTCTGGTTCAAGAAGCGGAGCATAGAGTCCACAGACGAGATCGCTTTTGAGTTGATCTCATAGGCACGCTGGGTCTCAATCATGTTGACCATTTCTTCAACTACGTTGACGTTAGCTGCCTCCAGTGCGCCTTGGGCAAGACGCCCCGCACCATCCGTGTCCGGTGCCGACAACAATGCGGCTCCGGATCCTGAAGTTTCGCGATAGAGATTTTTACCCATGGGCTCAAGGCCTGCATAATTCACAAATCGAGCGAGCTGGAGCTGACCAATGACCTGCTCCTCTGCATTCCCGTATGGCTGGATAGCGACTGTGCCGTCCTCACCAATGGTGATCGACTCCGCGTCCTGGGGGATCACGATTGAAGGCTGCACAGGCATACCGTTCGAGGTCACTAATTCGCGGTTCACAGACAACTTAAAAGAACCATCGCGTGTGTAAGCAAAGGTTCCGTCCGGCTGCAAGATTTGGAACATCCCCTCGCCCTGGACTGCGAGATCTAACGCATTTTTAGTCTGGATCATCGAGCCCTGAGAATGCATCTTTTCAGTGGCAACAATCCGCACACCGGTACCCATCATCAGTCCCGTCGGCGTCTGGTTATCTCCCCCTGTCGAACCACCAGGTTGACGAATGTTCTGATATAACAAATCCTCGAACACCGCACGGTCACGTTTAAATCCGGTCGTATTAACGTTGGCCAAGTTGTTTGAAATGACCGTCATCCGCATTTGCTGCGCATCAAGACCAGTCTTAGATACCCAAAGCGAAGCTTCCATTTAATCTCTCCTATGACACCCGCATCATGGATGCGCCACTGGCATCGTTGTCTTTCATTTCTTTAATCACTTTGGTCTGCATTTCAAACGACCGCATGTGGTCGATGAACTTCACCAAGGTATGCACTGCGCTCACGTTGGATCCCTCTAATGCACCAGGTGTCACCGATGCCACCTCAGGCCCAGTTTCAAAATCTTGCCCGTCTTCGGACTGAGACAACGGCAGAAACAGTCCATCTTCGCGTCGACCCATGTCAATCGCGCTGGTGTCTTTTAGTAACAACCGAGCAATCACCTGAAAACCATTCTCAGGTGCTGCGGGATCCATCGCGGTGATCGATCCGTCTTCAGTAATCACATAGGACACTGACCCAACAGGCAATTGAATTTCTGCGCCAGAGTCATCCAGTACAGGATGTCCGGAACCTGTAGTGAGAAATCCCTCAGCATCGACACCCAAGTCTCCACGCCGAGTCCATCCTAGATCGCCATTTTCAGCGCGAACGCCCAAAACGGTCTTGTCATTCATGGCGATATCAAGGGGTCGAGCTGTGACCATGCGCGGACCAGGACTCAAATCGATCTTTAACGTTGTAAACGCACGGGGAAGGAATCGTGTATCGAAACCCTCGCCCTCCGTTCGCACCGCTCGATTTGCGATCTGATACGCTTTCTTAAAACCAACGGTCGAAACGTTGGCCAGCTCATGTGTCATGGACTGGCGATCAAGACGGTATTCTGTCATCGCCGTATTCGCTGTAAAAACTAAGCGATCCATGTCCTAACCTCTAACCCTCTCCGTTAACTCCGGATGTTGATAATTGTTGACGTCAAGGTGGATGAAGTCTCGATCGCTTTGGCGTTGGCCTGGAAGTTCCGCTGCGCGGTGATCAGGTCAACAAGCTCCGAGGTCAAATCCACGTTGGCTCTCTCCCTTGCACCAGCACGGATCGTGCCAAAGCCTGCACCGCCCGGTTCGCCGAGGGCCGGAGCGCCGGATTCGTTGGATTCTAGGAAGGTTGAGTCACCTAATTGACGCAATCCGTTAGGTGTCGAAAAAGTGGCAAGTACGATCTTGCCCTTCAAATCCTGGGTCCCGTTTGAGTACGACGCTGTCACCAGACCGTCATCAGCGATATCTACCGCAACCAACGAACCGTTCGGTTGTCCATTTTGGCTTTGTGAGTTCACCGAGAAGTCTCCCGAGAACTGCGTGGAGCCCGCGTAATCGATATCGATATTCAAGGTATTACCCGATCCACCGATTACGACGTTATCCAGAGAAATACCGCCTCGTGGTGAAATCAAATTACCTGTGGTATCAAAGGTCAATTCACCTTTATCGAGGAACAGCGGGCGATACTCTGGATCGGTGTTGAATTCACGGCTGCCAGGCAGCGGTGACAAGCCCGAAGTCACATCCGTCGAGTACTCACGGAATACACCGTTCTCGTCTTTAGTGACGAAGATTGGACGATCATTCACTGTCTGCTCAGCAACAGGTGGTCGATATGTCGAAGTTTGGCCCACATTCGAGTCAATGCCCTCTAAACCATACCGAGACGATCCAGAAATCTGGAAGAACGAAGAGTCTCCCTTGGTACCTGAGGCGAATGTAAAGATCTCGTTGACTTGATCGAAATTCACCACGACGCCCGAGATTGAATTACCTCGCGAGTCTTCCATTGAATTAATCCGATTTTGTAGCGCTGTCTTAAAGCTATTCAAGTTGTAGTTACCAACCGGTAATCGAAACGTCTCCGTGACGTTGTCTACCGTGACAGTGAACTCATTACTTAAGTCATCGACCAAGAACGTCTCATCTGGATCGACGCTGACTGGACGGCCGGTAACACGAGCTGCTGTCGATTCGACACCGCGAACCGCTATAGAGCTGCTCTCAGCAACTACTTCAAGAATTGCAGTTGGATCGTCTGAATCGAAACCAAAGTATTCTTTCGCAACCGCTGAAACGTTTTCAATTCGAATCGCGGAATCGTCGCCCGTTTTACCACTGGAAATCGCGAACTTACCACCGGTACCACCTTCATCGGTATTCGGTAAAAACTCGACAACAATACCATAGCGTTGCTGTTCGCTTTCACGTGGTAAGATCTCATCGCCATTCGGAATGACTTCCGCAGCATATCGTCCACGTGAGTCCAGAGTGAAGTTCGATGACAACGTATTGAGGCCGAATAACGTGTTCGGTGCAGCAGCTCCAGTCAGTGAAGCTGAAGCAGGAACGTTGGTGATCGTCATGGCCGTGCCTGTGACCTCAGGCGTAAACACAAAACCCTTGCTTGATCGGCTGTACTCCACCTTGATATGGGTACCCGTCGCTGCACGAAGCTGCGCTTGAATTTCACCCGCTAATGACTTCTCGGTGTACTGCGAATTTGCGGGAATCACCACGTCAATTACCCGAGCAGGGGTCAAGTCGTTCGGCGCCGGATCAAAAGTCATCCGGAACTGACGGCTGGCATCGGAGCTCAGATTGAAATACCGCTGATCACCGAATTGACGGTTAATTTCTCTGGTCATCAAGGCCGCGACTTGGTCACCGGACAACGATGCGTTCTCAGGTGCAGTCAGGGCTGACAAATCAATGGTCAGCGCACTTGTAGCGTTGACATCGTTTGGATCCTCGTCGATCGTTAGGTCAAAGGCATTGGTCAGTACCGGTGCCTTCACACCGTCCACTGAGAGATCTGTCGCATTACTCGTTGTCAACGCAGTCGTTACGGAGCTAACCAAGCCTGTTAGCAATCCAGTTTGAGGAAGGGCCGTCACCTCAAGTTTGAAGTCTGTGCCGTCTTCTTTCGTCACCAAAATCTCATTGGCGTTTGTCGTTGAAACCTCTACCTCATAATCAGTCGCGGCGGTCGACGCATGCAATGCGGCAACAAGTTCACTGACCGTCGGCGCAGCGCTTAATGTCAATCCGTTGGTTGTTAATGCAGTGGCAGTGGATGTCAGTTCAGGGCTAGTCGCAGAAATATTCTCATGAACAGATGCATCACCCGATAGATTCATTGTCCCAGCTGCAATTTTAAAGTTCTGTCCATCGGATCGTGTGATCCGGATCTTCGACAAATCGACAGTCGAAGCTGGATCAAAACCTGACACCAATGAAAACGTATAGTTAGCGTTCTCAGTAACAGCTTCGGCGTTCAATAGCGCCACAATTGATGCGGCGGTATCGGTACCCGTCGGGGCAATCGCAAGTGTTTTAACGTCATCACCGGCAGCATTGGTCAAGACTATTTCAAGAGAGTCACCATTGCTTAAATCATCAATATTCAGTAGGCTCAAATCTGCATGTGCTGGTGTGATTGTTGATAAATTGGTGATGTTGCCGTCCGCATCAGTCAGCTTGATTGCAAGCTCCTGACCTGCGGTGATCGCGGCAAGAGCAGGTTCACTTACAGCGAGAGTATGTGATGCAACCGTAGGTGCAAACTGCACACCCTCTTCATCACTCAAATACTGCTTGTCGATCTGCCCACTGCGTGCTGTCGCTGGAACCGAAACCGAAGGATCGGATAGATCGTCGAGGTTGTACTTTTGGAATACCAAGTTGTCGTTCAATACAACCGGCAACTCATCTTCCGGGACGATGTTGCCGTATTTATCAACAAACAAAGGTCGACCATCCTGCGTGGTCGCTTGACCCAGAGCCGGCGTAATTTCTTGTCCATCCAAAACAACGTGTGTTTGCCATTTGTTGAACGGCTCTTCTGAACTCGCCACTTCGATCCGGCGGTAATAGAAGGTCAATAGGAAGTCGTTACCGTTTTCATCAAAGATCGTGATCGCAGCAGACTTGGCAAAGGTCGATGGATCATTTGTATTGAAAGGCTTGATCTGCTCAAGGTTGTTTTCATCAACCGTCGTTAGTGGCAAGGATTCTGCTGGGAAGTTGATTGCGAAATCGATGTTTGATGTTGCAATCGCCTGGCCCACTGTGCGTGGTGCGATCGTCAAAGGAATCAACTCAGCCTTAAAGTCCGCTTTACCGAGAGAGTCGACCGATGCGACTTTCAGGAACTGACCAGCCGAGTTCACTACCGTGTTCTGCTCATCGAGGAGAAATGATCCGTTCCGAGTAAAAAGATCCTGACCATCTGCAGAGCGCAGTGGAAAAAAGCCTTCACCTGTGACCGCCAAGTCCAATGAGTTCCCAGAGAGCTCAATGTTTCCCTGCGAAAATTCCTGGGTAACCTGCTTCAAGGCGGTACCCTGACCGACCACCGTCGATGCCTTCTGCAACGGGCTAGTGGCAAAAATGTCACCAAAGTCGGAGCGTGACCGCTTAAATCCGGTCGTCCCGGCGTTGGCGATGTTGTTGGATGTCACTGATAACTGCGTAGTTGCCGCATTCAGACCAGTCAACGAGGTAAAGAACGACATGGATTATTCTCCGTTTGATGCATCAGTTGAAGGAGTGGCCACCCTTTCTACGGGCTGACCTAAGCGGCTGATCTGCGCAATGGGCAGCGATCCGCCTCCTTGAAGGTTCAAATTCAAATCTGCGTTCAGCGAATCCCAGGACACGGTATCCACTTTCGAATAGGTATAAGGGGCAACTGTTTCTGAAGCGCCGCCACGGTTCACCGTGGCCCGAATGGTATAAGTGCCTGCAGGCACTTCCGTGCCATCAGCCTGGCGGCCATCCCAGTTCGCCTGCATGACGCCCGAACTTTGCGGGCCCACTACGATTGAACGAAGCAATACTCCAGAGACAGGATCATAAATGCCGAGATCCACTTGATCGGCGCCAAAGGGCAGATCCACTTCGATCTGGCTTGGTGTTTGTCCATCGGTGGTAATCCGACCGGTCGGTGCAAACACCGATTTACCGACCAAATTTGCCCCGGCGAGGATACGATCAGAACGCATTACGTCAGCGACCTCGGTCAGGCTCGTTGACATGTTGGTAATGCCCTCGAGTTGCGAGAACTGCGCAAGCTGCGCTACGAAAGCTTCGTTTTTCATGGGATCTAGAGGGTTCTGGTTCTGCAGCTGCGTAGTCAGCAACGTTAAGAACGCATTGCGGTCCAAATCATCTTCACCGGCCTCTTTGACGAGTTGCGATTCATCATAGTCCCGCTTTGTCACGATGCCGGCGTTTGCAAAAGAAAGATCTGTGTTCATCATCACGCCTTCGTTATATCCAGTGTCCGCATCATCAGCTGACGCGCTGTAGTCACCACTTCCACGTTGTTTTGATACGAACGGGAAGCCGCCATCATTTCGACCATTTCGGTCACTTCGTTCACATTCGATAGGAACACAAAGCCATCTTTATCGGCTTCGGGGTTACCGGGGTCATGGACCTTCCGCACAGGCGAGGTGTCATCGACGATTTCTTGCACTTTGACGCCACCCAAGGCATTGAACCCCGCGTTCACATCTGCCTGCTCGACCAATGCCTTAAATACAGGACGCTTTGCGCGATAGGCTTCAGCCTCGGTGGGCGATACAGTCCCAGCGTTGGCTAAGTTCGACGCCGTGGTGTTCATCCGAATCACCTGTGCGTTGAGTGCCGTACCTGCAATCCCAAAAATGTTCTTAATCATGGCTGCCTTCCTTATTCACCCTTCAGGGCTTTCCGGATTCCGCTCACACGGCTTTCCAAAAAACGAAGCGTGGCTTGATAATCTGCTGCCGCTTCACCGTATTTCGCTTGTTCCACGCTGATTTCCACCGTATTGCCATCGACCGCCGCGTTGTACGGCACGCGA
>JAGYIK010000055.1 GCA_018402605.1 Litorivicinus sp.
CCGGCGGATCAAGCTCCGCTATGCGCACCAAGGGGGGATGAATCCGCCACGGATTATTATCCATGGGAATCAAACAGACGGAGTCCCTGAGTCCTACCGGCGCTACCTTGAGAATGTCTATCGCCGCGTGTTGAAGATTTCTGGAAGCCCAATAAAAATTGAATTTAAAACAGGCGAAAATCCGTTTGCTGGACGCAAAAATCAGCTGACTGAGCGGCAGATGCAACGAAAGCGCCGTTTGATGAGTTTTGTGAAAAAGAAACGTTAACGTGTCGTTCGACCCCATCGGTCGTCGAACAGTCCTTGTGTCAGTGCATTGACAACGCCGACCCCGCCATCAGAGCGCCTCGCGCTCGCAAAGGCAATGATATCCGGATTCCCTTTCAGCCATCGGTTGACGTAGGACTTCAATAGCGGTCGTCCGTCTTTACTGTGCCGTCCAATCCCATGGGTAATCCGCAGATGCGTCAGTCGCTTTTCCCGAATGATGTGAAACAGTTGAGAAACTGCGCGCGCGGCATCTTCCACTGTGTGTCCATGCAGATCGATTTCGATCTGTGCCGGGAACGGGATTTCGTCCAGTAAGCCGAGGACTCTGCGATCTGCGTCGTAGGCGACATATTGTAAGACGCGAAGTGGATTCATTGGTGGTGGCTCATCGGTCGACAGACCGTGGTGCACTTCAATGGGTGATGCATTCTCAGCGCGTTCGCGAGCGATCTTCGTGGCTTGTTCTGACAACGTCTGCCGCGCGCGAACACGTGGCTCTCGCGACATCGGTTGCACGCCCGTTTCCTGCATCAACGCTTTAAATGACTCATCACTCATCGGGCTACCATAGTGGGTGTTTCAGTCAATTCAAAGTTTGCTTGCGGCCTTTTAACGATCTGACTAGTCTTCGCGCATGACAGAACTCAAGACACTTCGTGATTTTCTACGCTTCGCGCTCAGTCAATTTGCGGCGCATCCGATCACCCTGGGTCATGGCACAGATGCGCTGTGGGATGAGGCTTTAGCACTGGTATTTGGTGCTGTGCATCTGCCGCCTGACGGTGATGCGCGCTTACTGGATGCCACGCTCACAGAAGACGAACGTCGGCATGTGTTGGATTTGATTGAGAAGCGCGTTGTGGACCGTATCCCCGTTCCGTATTTGGTGGGTCGCGCTTGGTATGCAGGTCTTCCATTTTTGGTGGATCCCCGAGTTCTGATTCCTCGAAGTCCAATTTTTGAGCTCATACAAGACGAGTTCACACCCTGGTTTGAGCCACCCTTGGATCGCCCAGTCCACCTCTTGGATATGTGCACGGGATCAGGATGTTTGGGCATAGCGGCCTGTCTTGCGTTCCCGGAGAGCACGGGTGTACTCGCTGATGTGGATTCGGGTGCATGTGAAGTGGCGCGCTCAAATGTGCACTTACATGGATTGGACGCGCAACTTGACGTGCTGCAATCGGATGGTTTTGACGGACTCTACGATGCCCGATTTGATCTCTTAATTTGCAATCCGCCCTATGTTGATGCGGAAGACATGGCGCGCTTGCCGGCTGAGTATCGGCATGAGCCGGAGTTGGCGCTGGCGTCAGGACTGGATGGTCTCACGCTGGTCCGACGACTGCTATCGCAAGCTGCGGACTGGCTGTCAGACTCTGGGATTATGGTCCTCGAGGTCGGAAACTCCTGGGGTCAATTGGATGTTGAGCTGAGGGCACAACTCGGCCATTCGGTCCAATGGCTTGAGTTTGCGAATGGCGGTCACGGTGTCTGCGTGCTCTCAAAGACAGAGTTAGACGCGTTATACTCGAATTTTTCAGAAGGGCGGTTATGAGCGGAAATACCTTTGGCAAATTGTTCACAGTCACGACAGCCGGTGAAAGTCATGGCCCGGGATTGGTCGCGATTGTGGATGGATGTCCGCCATTAATCCCGTTAAGTGAGGCCGATCTGCAGCTGGATCTTGATCGCAGGAAGCCGGGTCAGAGTAAACACACGACACAGCGTCGAGAAGATGATGAGGTTGAGATCCTCTCCGGTGTGTTCGAGGGAATGACCACAGGTACGCCGATTGCCCTGCTGATTCGGAATACAGATCAGCGCTCGAAAGACTACTCCAATATCAAAGATGTATTTCGTCCCGCACATGCGGATTACACCTATGAACACAAGTTCGGAATTCGCGATTATCGCGGTGGTGGACGGAGTTCGGCGCGCGAGACGGCCATGCGTGTCGCTGCGGGTGCGATTGCAAAAAAAGCGTTGATGCAGCTGTTTGGCGTGCAAGTGCGAGGCTGCTTGACCCAGCTTGGGCCGATCGAGTGCGAGATCAAAGATTGGGATGCAGTGGAGACCAATGCATTTTTTTGCCCTGATCCTCAGCAGGTTCCTGCACTAGAAGAGTTCATGACTGCGCTCCGCCGTGATGAGGATTCGATTGGTGCGAAGCTCACAGTCGTTGCGGATGGCTTGCCCCCGGGTTGGGGCGAGCCGGTATTTGACCGCTTAGATGCCGATCTGGCGCATGCATTGATGTCGATCAACGCGGTGAAGGCGGTTGAATTGGGTGAAGGTATGTCGGTTGTCAATCGTCGGGGATCGGAGCACCGCGATCAAAGATGTCACGCCAGATGGTTTCTGAGAAGAAGAAAAGTAATCACATGCGAGGCAGCGGTGTTCTTGGCGGGTTAGCACGGGACGGCCTTTGGTCTGCCATTTGGCGCGCGTTAAAAAAAGCCGACCCAGGTTCGTTACGACACCGAGGTGGCATGAGTATTAGCCGCCAGCTGCGGGTGAGTCAGCTGAGGTGGTGACCAAGGGAAGTCATGACCTAACTGGTCGGCATTCGTGCGACGCCGATCGCGAGCGATGGTGGCGCTTGTCACCTTTAGATCATGCACTTCGCCAACGCGGTCAAAGCGCTGGCCATGTTCGTGGCAGACCTCACGACTCACACGTAATTTCTGACTTGCCTCGTGACGAATGCATTGCCAACCGGCCGACTTGGCGGTGTACTGCGGTGGCATTGAGTGTTGGATGGTTCGGGCCATTTTTCCAGTCGCTTGGCTTTTCAGCGCAGCAAATTGGCATCGCCATCGGGGTATTGACCGGATCGAAGATTTTGGCACCTTATCTTTGGGGCTACTTGGGCGATCATGTCGCAAATCGATTGCGTGTCGTTCAGACTGGGATGGTCGGTTCGATTGCAGCGGCCGCATGTCTTCTTTTTGACTTCGATTTTTTGGGATTGTGTCTGATCTTGGGGGCCTTTGGTCTCTTCTGGAATGCCATCATCGCGCAATTTGACACCTTGACCCTCGCGTATTTGGGTGGCGCGCATCATCGCTACTCGCAGATTCGAGTGTGGGGATCGATCGGTTTTATACTCATGATGCTGACCTCCGGCTGGTGGTTTTCGGAGTTTCCGTTCACGGCGCTACCCTGGTTGATGCTTGCAGGTTTGATTGCGTCGGCGCTGTTGTCACTCTCATTGCCTCCGCTAGCAGCGCAACGAGCGGAAGTATCCTCGGAGGAATCGGTTGGGGCGCGATTAAAGACGCCCGTGGTGTTGATTTTTTTCGCGGTAGCGGCCAGCAATCAAATGACCCATGGGCCGCTCAACGTCTTTTTTACCCTGTACTTGCAAGAGCGGGGATACAGTGCGCTTGCCGCAGGACAACTCTGGGCTCTGGGCGTATTTGCCGAGGTGATCTTGTTTTTCATGCTCCCAAGGGTGTTGTCGGGTCTTGATCTAAGGATCCTGCTGGTTGTCTCGTTAACCTTGGCGAGTCTTCGATGGATCGGCACTGCATGGTTTGTCGATTCCCTCCTGGTCCTGTTATTTCTGCAGTTATTACATGCCTTTACCTTCGGGGCGATCCATGCCGTCAGTATTGAATTTATCAGGCGCTGGTTTCCAGGGAAGCTCTCAGGTCGAGGAATGGCGCTCTACAGCGGTCTGGTATTTGGCGTTGGAGGCTCTATCGGAGCCTTCGCATCGGGCTATCTGTGGTCCAGACTCGGTGGAGAGCAGACGTTTTTATTGGTTGGTGCGATCACGGCGATGGCAGCAGCGGTCGCATGGATCTTCCTCAAAGAGGCGAGACTGGAAGCAACGGATCCTCGCACGAGAGCCTTTGGTTGAGCGGGATTTCTGCTAAACTGATCGGCTTACTTCAAAGGAGACGTTATGGCCGGTCAAACCCTCTATGACAAGTTGTGGGACAGTCATCTCGTGCTGCAGCGCGATGATGGGAGTGCATTGATTTATATCGATCGTCACTTGTTGCACGAAGTGACGTCTCCTCAAGCATTTGAAGGCCTGGCGCTGGCTGGCCGCACACCTTGGCGACTGGATGCCAATCTTGCAACCGTCGATCATAACGTGCCCACGGAAAATCAAGCCGCAGGTGTTGGCGCGATAGCGGATCCGACCAGTCGATTGCAGGTGCAAACCTTGGATGATAATTGCGATGCGCTGGGTATCACGCAATTTAAAATGGCGGATCCACGTGCTGGCATTGTGCATGTCATTGGCCCAGAGCAGGGCGCGACCCTGCCGGGCATGACGGTCGTTTGTGGAGACAGTCATACAGCCACCCATGGGGCTTTCGGTGCATTAGCGCATGGCATCGGTACGAGCGAGGTCGAACATGTCCTTGCGACTCAGTGCCTTGTGGCGAAAAAAATGAAAAACATGCGGATCACGGTGACCGGTCCGCTGGGTTTCGGTATTACGGCAAAAGATGTGATTCTCGCGATCATCGGCCAGATCGGTACGGCCGGCGGCACGGGTTGTGCAATTGAGTTTGCCGGTGAGGGGATTCAGAGCCTCTCGATGGAAGGTCGGATGACCGTGTGTAACATGGCGATTGAGGCTGGCGCGCGCGTTGGCCTTGTGGCCGTGGATGAAAAGACCATCGCCTATGTTGAAGGCCGTCCGTACGCACCAAAGGGCGCGGATTGGGATCGCGCAGTGGCGTACTGGTCGACATTGGTGAGCGACGCAGATGCTGTCTTTGATCATGAAGTAGCCATCGACGGCACGCTGATTGAGCCGCAGGTGTCCTGGGGAACCAACCCAGAAATGGTGACCGGTATCAACGGACAGGTTCCAGATCCTGCATCGATTGATGACCCGATTACCCGAGGTGCTATTGAGCGTGCGCTCAAGTACATGGGTTTGCGCGGTGGGCAGCCCATCTCGGCGATTCGCTTGGACCGTGTTTTCATTGGTTCCTGCACCAACTCGCGTATCGAAGATCTGCGCGAGGCGGCGAAGATCGTCAACGGCAAGCGTGTGAGCGACTCAATTCTCCAAGCTATGGTCGTTCCGGGGTCGGGTTTGGTGAAGTCTCAGGCCGAGGCTGAAGGATTGGATCAAATCTTTTTGGAGGCTGGTTTTGAGTGGCGCGACCCGGGCTGTTCCATGTGTCTGGCAATGAACGCAGACAAATTGGGTGCTGGCGAACACTGCGCTTCGACCTCAAACCGGAATTTTGAGGGACGTCAAGGTGCTGGCGGTCGCACACATTTAGTGAGTCCTGCGATGGCCGCAGCCGCAGCGATCGCTGGCCACTTTATCGATGTGCGTGAGTGGATGTAAGGAAGTCAGATGCAACAATTTATCGCAGAAACCGGTGTTGTGATGCCCTTGGATCGGTCCAATGTCGACACCGATCAAATCATCCCAAAGCAATATTTGAAGTCGATTAAGCGAACTGGGTTTGGTGTCAACCTGTTTGATGACTGGCGCTACCTGGATCCCGGTGAGCCGGGCATGGACCATTCGAGCCGGCGATTGAACACCGAGTTCATTATGAACGATCCGAAATATCAAACGGCCTCGATTTTGTTGGCGCGTGAGAATTTTGGCTGCGGATCCAGCCGGGAACACGCGCCATGGGCGATCATGGAGCATGGCTTTCGTGCGGTCATTGCGGTTTCGTTTGCCGATATTTTTTATAACAACAGTTTTAAAAATGGCTTATTGCCCTTGGTACTCACTGGCGCTGAAGTGGATCGGTTGTTCGCTATGACCACGGGCGATGCGGCACTTGAGCTCACCGTTGATCTGGCGACGCAAACCGTCAGTGGTCCCGATGGATTCGAGGCGCGTTTCGAGATTGATCCATTCCGAAAAACTTGTTTGCTTGAGGGCTTGGATGAAATTGGCTTGTCGTTGAAAGATGCCGATGCGATCCGAGCGTATGAAGCGAAGCGTCGACATGAAACACCCTGGATGTTTCAGAACATAGGATAAAATATGCCACAGATTGTTTTATTGGCCGGTGATGGAATCGGGCCGGAGATCATGACGCAAGCGGGTCGCGTGCTGGATGCTGTGAATGCAAAGTTCGCGCTCGGGATCACGACTGCTGATTACTTGATTGGTGGAGCTGCGATCGATGCGACCGGTGAGCCACTGCCTGCAGAGACACTAGCGGCCTCTCAATCTGCGGATGCGGTCTTGTTGGGTGCGGTGGGCGGACCGAAATGGGACAGCCTGCCGATGTCGAGCCGGCCGGAAAAGGGATTGTTGAAGATCCGGTCAGGCATGAACTTGTTTGCCAATTTGCGTCCGGCATTGTTGTATCCGGAACTGGCACAGGCATCGACACTCAAACCGAGCGTTGTCAGTGGTCTTGACTTATTAATTGTGCGTGAGTTGATCGGTGGCATTTATTTCGGTGAGCCACGTGGAATTGAGGGTGAGCCAGGCCAGCGCGTTGGCTTTAATACCGACCGCTATTCGGAGCCTGAAATCGAGCGTATTGGCCGAATAGCCTTTGAAGCGGCGATGGCGCGTGATAAGCGGCTGTGCTCTGTGGACAAAGCCAATGTGCTGGAAGTCACTGTGCTATGGCGCGAAGTGATGACGCGGTTGAGTGCGGAATATCCAGATGTTGAGTTGTCGCACATGTATGTCGATAACGCAGCCATGCAGTTGATTCGGGCACCGAAGCAGTTTGATGTGATGGTCACGGGCAATCTGTTTGGTGACATTTTGTCTGATGCTGCCGCGATGTTGACCGGTTCAATCGGAATGTTGCCGTCGGCCTCCATGAATAGCGAACATCAGGGACTGTATGAACCCTGTCATGGTTCAGCACCCGATATTGCCGGACAGGATGTGGCGAATCCATTAGCGACAATTTTGTCCGTCGCGATGATGTTGACGCATTCATTGAAAGCACCGCATGCCGCTGCCGCAATTGAGACAGCTGTGAAGGCGGTTTTGGCGCGTGGTCTTCGCACCGCAGATATTGCGACTGGAGAAGCCGGTGAGCACGTTGTTGGGTGCCAAGCGATGGGTGATGCTGTCGTGAACGCATT
>JAGYIK010000056.1 GCA_018402605.1 Litorivicinus sp.
CGTTGAATCTGCGGGCCGCGACGTGCCTCGCTCATCAGCCAATCAAAGGCCTGCTCAAAACTCCTAATGGCAAACGCCTTATCTCCTCGGAGAACCTCGGCACCTTCACCAATCAGATCCGCAAGCAGTTTCGCTGCTTCAGCCACCTTCGCGTAATCGCCACCATCAAAAAACTGGTGCCCGAAAACGAACCGGTCTGTAAGCCCATGCTGAATTCTCTCAACGACGACCCGATACTCGTTTCGCTCAGGATCAAATTCATCCTGAACGCGGAAAAACATCCCGTCTTTTGGATCGCTGGGTAATTGACCCGCAAGCGCTTTAGCAAATCGCGCGACCTTTGCTTGATCTTTGAGGTCAGTTAGGCTCACTGGGTTCACGTTTAATAAGCCGTGCAGCGCCTCATAGGGGTAAATACGATACAGCTTATCGGCAACCTCCCTACCCAAACGGTACGCGCTAAACAAACGCTCCAACACGTCACCCGTCAGCAGCTCCGCGTCGCCTTGCGTCCGGAGACTCGCCCCGTCCAGGGCTAGGTTCGTCAGATACGCCTCAAGCGCAGGCTCGTCTTTCAAGTATTGCTCTTGCTTGCCCTTTTTCACTTTATAGAGCGGTGGCTGCGCAATATAGACATGGCCCCGCTCAACGACTTCTTTTAAATGGCGATAAAAGAAGGTCAACAACAGCGTCCTAATGTGCGCCCCATCCACATCCGCATCGGTCATGATGATAATTTTGTGGTAGCGCAATTTCTCGACATCAAACTCAGGACCAATTGAACAGCCGAGGGCCGTCACTAAAGTCCCCACCTCTTGCGAACTTAACAGCTTATCGAAACGCGCCTTCTCCACGTTTAGAATCTTCCCTTTCAAAGGCAAGATTGCTTGGGTTTTTCGATCACGACCCTGCTTTGCAGATCCACCGGCCGAATCGCCCTCCACAAGGAACAGCTCAGATAATCCAGGATCTTTTTCCTGACAATCCGCCAACTTGCCGGGCAGCCCAGCGATATCAAGCGCTCCCTTTCGGCGCGTGAGCTCACGTGCCTTGCGCGCAGCCTCGCGAGCCCGCGCGGCATCAATCATCTTTGCGACAATTTGTTTCGCTTCCGACGGGCGCTCAGCTAAAAACGTCTGAAACGCCTCTCTCATTTCTTGTTGGACTGCTGTCTTCACTTCCTGAGAAACCAGCTTATCTTTTGTCTGCGAGGAGAACTTCGGATCCGGAACCTTTACAGAAATAATGGCCGTCAAACCTTCGCGCGCATCATCACCAGAGGTTGCAACCTTTGCTTTCTTTAGCAGTTGCTCATCCTCGATGTATTGATTCAATGATCGTGTCAGCGACGCCCGAAATCCTTCTAAGTGCGTGCCGCCATCTTTCTGTGGGATATTGTTCGTATAACAGAAAATATTTTCTTGGTAGGTGTCATACCACTGAAGCGCAACCTCCACGCCAATTCCATCGTCGCGATTGGAGGATGTGAAATGGAACACATCACAAATCGGATTCTTGTTTTTACCAAGATATCCGACAAAGGCTGACAAACCGCCCTCGTACTCAAACGTCTCGTTTTGACCGGTCGCTTCCTCTGTCAGACGGATTTTTACGCCTGAGTTCAGAAACGAAAGTTCACGTAACCGCTTTGCCAAAATCTCATAATGAAATTCAACCGTCGCAAATGTCTCTTTTGATGGCTTAAATCGGACCGTCGTGCCGCTGTCCTGCGTTTGCCCAATCTGGGTAATCGCACTTTGCGGATCACCGTGGCGATATTCTTGCTCCCATACGGCGCCATCGCGACGCACCGTTAAAATCAAACGCTCGCTCAGTGCATTGACAACAGAGATGCCAACACCATGTAAGCCCCCCGAAACCTTGTATGAATTCTCGTCAAACTTGCCGCCGGCATGCAGCACGGTCATGATGATCTCGGCCGCACTTTTGCCCTCTTCATGGGCATCAACCGGAATACCGCGGCCATTGTCTTGCACTGTCACCGAGCCATCGGTGTGAATGATGACGTCGATCTGATCGCAATGGCCCGCCAGTGATTCATCAATCGAGTTATCGACCACTTCAAACACCATGTGGTGCAATCCAGTACCGTCATCGGTGTTTCCGATGTACATACCCGGCCGCTTTTTAACAGCTTCGAGCCCTTTGAGGACCTTTATCGAGCTTCCATCATAATGTTGTTCTGGCTGATTACTTTCCATCATCCTTCCTTCGGCGACCTAATAATTCCCTGTTTCACGTGAAACACCTTTGCGTCGGCCAGTTCCTCAGGAAGCAACCCAACCCGTTCCACATCAATTCCTGTCACCAGCACTTGGCAATTCGCCCTGAGCACTGCACCCCACATGGATCTTTGGAATCGGCTATCCAGTTCGGCTCCGGGGTCATCTAAACACAGCACAGGCTCCGCCCCTGCCGCGCGCGCAACCTCCAGTTGCGCCAGAATCAACGCGATAGTCAACGTTTTCAGCTGGCCCCTGCTGAGCACTTCGGAAGCCTTGTCATTGCCACAACGAAACTCCAAATCCGCTCGATGCGGACCAGCTTGGGTCGACCGCAGTTTTCGATCCCGCGTCCTTCCGCCTTGAAGTTCGCCCAACAAATCACCGGAACCCCAGCCGCGGAAATACCGTATGTCCAGTTCCAAGCCAAGACCGAGTGCCCCAACGATGTCTTTAAACACAGATCGAATCTGTTGGATAAACGACTCCCGCCAGACATCAACCTCTTCGCCAAGTTCCGCAATTTGTTGATCCCATGCATCCAAATGAGGATCCGTTATTGTACCACTTCGCAGGCCTGTATTCCGTTGTAAAAGCGCCCGCCGCAATGCGGAAAAAACGTTGGCCTCACCCTTCGCACAATGGAAGGCTCCCCAGTCCATAAAACGCCGTCTATCACCTGGATTTCCTGTGACCAAGTCCGCAATATGTGGTGCGATCGTGAGCACCGGAAGGACTCGACTCAGTGTGGCTTGCCCACGTGCCGCACCACCATCAAACCGCAATCGCCGCTCCCCACCACGGGTCAATTGAACCGCCATTCGATGCAACTGCTGGTGCTGTCGCACCCTAGCAAACACAGTGAGTTCTGATGCATCTGATGCAATCAGCGACTTATTCTTAGAGGTTACAAAGCTTCGTCCATACGATAGCAGGGCGACTCCCTCCAATACCGACGTCTTCCCGGCACCGTTTTCACCGACCCATAAATTGACTGAGGGCCCGAGGTGAAGCGATGTCTCCCCGAGCCCTCGAACGTGATGTAAATTCAGTAATTCAATCACATGTTATAAGCGCATTGGCATCACGACGTATCGGCCTGCATCGTCGCCAACACCGAGCACTAGTGCACTGCGATTACTGTCACCAAACCGTAACTCAACCAGCTCAGACTCAATAGTGCCAAGCACATCTAATAAGTAGCCGACGTTGAACCCAATCTCAAAACCATCTTGGCCAACAAACTCCACCTCGAGCGACTCTTCGGCCTCTTCCTGCTCGGCATTATTCGCCACTGCCTCAAGTTGGCCTTGCGATAGCCGCAACCGAACGCCCCGATATTGCTCACTCGACAAAATAGACGCCCGCTGGAGTACCTCTCTCAGCCGCTTCCGATCCGCTCTCACGACATGATCCCCACCTTGCGGCAACACCCGCTCATAATCTGGGAACCGTCCATCGATCAAAACGCTGGTAAACACAAACCCAGGCGCAGCCACTCGAAAATGTGAGGTCGAAAACGACACCTCGACCGAGTCACCTGCGCCATTGAGCAACCGAGCCAACTCTAATACTGCTTTCCGTGGCACGATCAACGCAACCGGCTCACCCGAAATGCCCTCCAGCGGTGTCTGATACAAACTCAGGCGATGCCCATCTGTTGCAACGGTTCGAAAATCGCCTCCGCCTATTGAGAACAACATGCCATTTAAGTAATACCGCACATCTTGTTGCGCCATCGCAAATTGTGTTTTTGCGATCGCCGCCTGCAAAGGCACTTTCGCCAACGACACGGTTGTCAGCTCACCACGCGTCTCTAAACGCGGATAATCCGGCGCAGCTAATGTTGACAATTTAAACCGTGAGCGACCAGACGACAGCAACATCTGAACGCCGTCCTGCTTGAACTGAACGATCGAGCCCTCTGGAAGTGCTTTAGCAATTTCAACAAGCTTTTTCCCAGGCACGGTTACAGCGCCGCCCGACCCAACGTCAACCAGCTCCATATTGGTCGAAATTTCAGTGTCCATATCGGTCCCTGTGAGAACCGCACCTGTCGCATCCACCTCAATTAAGATGTTGGATAGGATCGCCATGGTCTGCTTCCGCTCCACAACCGAAGCCGCTGTTTGGGCCTTCTCTAACAACTGTTCACGGGAAACCGAGAATTCCATGCCTATTCCTTATCCTGTCAAAGCTTTCAGAAGATTATTGTAATCATCGCGAATTGATAAATCGGTGTCACATAATTCTTTAATCTTCCGGCACGCATGCAACACAGTCGTATGATCACGACCACCAAACGCATCACCGATTTCTGGCAAGGAATGATCGGTCAGTTCCTTACAAAGCGCCATCGCAACCTGCCTCGGGCGCGCAATTGAACGGTTTCTCCGTTTCGATAACAAATCTGAGATTTTCAGTTTGAAGTAATCAGCAACCATGCGCTGAATATTATCGAGCGATATTTGCCGATCGTGCACAGCAATGAGATCCCTCAATGTTTCCCGCACAAAATCCAAGGTAATTGCTTGCCCAAAGAAATGTGCATTCGCAAGAACACGCTTGAGCGCGCCCTCCAGATCCCGCACATTACTCCGTACTTTCTGCGCAATAAAAAATGCACAGTCACGTTTCAAATCAACACCTGCTTGATTGGCTTTATTAATCAAAATGGCAACTCGAGTCTCCAGCTCAGGAGGCTCAAGTCGGACCGTAAGACCCCAGCCAAACCGCGACTTCAGGCGGTCCTCCATATTATCGATTTCTTTCGGATAACGATCAGAAGTCAAAATAATTTGTTGGCCGCCCTCAAGCAAACTATTGAAGGTATGAAAAAACTCTTCTTGAGATTTTTCCTTCCCTGCAAAGAACTGAATATCATCGATCAGGAGAGCATCAACATTGCGATATACCCGCTTAAAGTCGGCGATTGCGTTTAGTTGCAACGCTTTCACCATATCAGCAACAAACCGTTCCGAATGCACATAAATTATTTTCGCGTTCGGATTGCGAGATCGAATATGGTTACCTACCGCATGCATCAGGTGCGTTTTTCCAAGCCCCGTGTCCCCGTACAAAAATAACGGATTGTATTCGGACCCCGGCTTTTCAGACACCCGGTTCGCAGCGGCTCGAGCCAACTGATTCGACTTACCTTCGACAAAGTTATCGAACCGGAACTCCGCATTCAGCCGATTGCTGTGTTTAATCTGTCCTTCGACGACAGCAGGCTCCCGCGTGGACGCTACACCGACATCAGAGTGATCGGGGCCCAGCCCATTTCGTGCACCCACCGGAGAGATCTTCTGCGTATGGCTACGCTGGCCGGAGGAATGACCCGAAGGCACACTTGCGGTCGGTACTTTCGATGGCGGGGCGCCACCAACAGAACCAACGCGGACCTCTATCCGAAAGACTCCCCCATGGAGCTGGTTATAGAGCGAACGGATTTTATCGAGGTATCGATCTTCCACCCAGTCCTTCACAAACCGGTTCGGTGCGTAAAGGCACACGTGCTTGTCTTGGACGTCAGGCTGCAGCGGTCGAATCCAGGTGTTCAACTGCTCTGCGGTCAACTCTTCCGCCAGCTGTTCCACGCACACATCCCACTTCACACACAACCCTCCACAAACAGGGGGTAAGTTATGCACAATCACGCGATCCGAGGCAAGCAGAAAACACTCATAACTCACTAACTTGTTGAATTACATTATTTAATTTATTATTTAATCGATTTGTGGATAACTTTAGAATAACCCTCTTTTAGCGAATAAAACATCCTTCAGATTCAGATAGTAAGCGCCCCAACCAACCGTTATCCACAAGGTAAAAACCTTGCTCCTCAGAGAACCACCAAACCGACACTCAGCAAAACTTTTTGTGTTTGAGAGAACATTATGTATACTTCGCGACCCTAAATTTAATTGGTAGGAATCAGTCATGAAGCGTACGTTTCAGCCAAGCGTCTTAAAACGCGCTCGCACCCATGGTTTTCGTGCTCGGATGGCGACAAAGAGCGGGCGCATCATCATCGCACGCCGCCGAGCAAAAGGGCGCAAGCGCCTGTCCGCATAAGGCAGGTCAATCCTATGACGGTGGTACCACTACCGTCGCGCAGCGACTTTGATGCTGTTTTCGAAAATCCTGATGCCAAACTTGGTCACCAGGATTTTTTAGTTTTAGCTCGAAAAAATACCGGCAATGGTGATCTTTGCCGAATTGGCTTCGTCACCTCCAAAAAGAAAATCAAGCGCGCGGTAGACCGAAACCGGTTTCGCCGCGTCTTCCGTGAGACCTTGCGTACATCAGAATCACTGCTCGGCATTGATTATGTCGTCGTTGCGCGGCGCCTTCCTAGCGCACTGCACTCATCCCTATTTGCATCCGATCTCAAACGATGTTTCGAAAAGCTCGCCAAAACGCTTGAGAAAAAGCATGCCGGATCGTAACGTTTTCAAGCAATCAGCAATTGCGATTGTGCAGTTCTACCGGTACTTTGTGTCACCTATTTTGCCGCCATCATGCAGATTCGAGCCGTCATGTTCTCAATACATGATTGAGGCCATTGAACGGCATGGTGTCATCAAAGGAAGTTGGTTGGGAATTAAGCGCATCAGTCGATGTCACCCCGGGTGCGAAGGAGGCTATGATCCTGTGCCTGGGACAACACAAAAAACGGAACAAGATTAATGGATATTCAACGGACCGGCCTTTTGGCCATTCTCGGTATTGCGACCTACATGCTGTTCTTGCAATGGAACGTCTACACCGAAGAACAGGATCTGGCCCCCGATCGCGTTTCTGTTGCCGCTGCCCAAAGCTCCGTGCCGGCTATCTCTTCACCTGATACATCTGTACCTGATGTCACCTCGATCGATGGGGAATCGTCGACCGCCATGGTTACAGCGAGCGAGCCAGGCTCACACGTTCGTGTTCAGACACCCCTATTTGATATCACCATCGATCTATCAGGCGGTGATATCACTCAGGCACTCCTTCCCAAATTTCCGACGCGCATCGACCGGCCCAATGACCCGATCGCGCTGCTTGATTCCG
>JAGYIK010000057.1 GCA_018402605.1 Litorivicinus sp.
CTAAAGCGCACAGTGGGTGATGCAATTCTCAATGCACGAACATCCGAATTCCAGAACCTCAATGATTTCCGGCTCAAAACAGGGCTCCATGTGGGCGATTTAGAAACGCTTGCTGGCGCCCACGCATTTCGAGCGCTGACCGAGACTCGCTTTGATGGTTTTTGGCAGCTTGCCGATCGAGAATCTCAGTTACCGCTGCTACAACCACTTACCGCACATAATGATGAACAGCCTCCCCGAGAACCGACCCTAGGCGAGCATGTGGTCGCAGACTATCGCAGTACCGGTCTTTCACTTGAAGCGCATCCCATGCAACTGCTCCGTTCAAAATCGCCTTTTCACATGTGCCGCAGTGCAACTGAGCTCAATAGACTGCCCAGACATCCAGACTTACGCATTTGGGTCGCGGGCTTGGTTGCCACGCGGCAGCGACCCGGCTCTGCATCGGGTGTTGTGTTTGTGACATTGGAAGACGAGTGTGGCCAAATCAATTGCATCCTCTGGCCCAAGGTTGTTGAAACCTACAGACAGATCGTTTTGCAAAGTCAGCTATTGAAAATTTACGGACGGGTACAGGAATCGCATGGTGTTATCCATGTGATTGCAGAGGAATTAATCGACTTGAGCGCGTGGCTTGGGGCGCTGACCCCAAGCTCTCGTGACTTTCACTGAACCAGTGCTGAGTCCAAACGCGTCACAGCGACTTCGGAGAGATCTCCCAACGCCTGATCAAACTGTAACTGCCGAATGACGTGCGTGTGACGCGCTTTCGCGAGGTCTCGCTCCGCTGCAATCATGTCTTTTTGCGCGTTCAATACCTCAACGATATCTCCAGACCCTACCGAATAGGCTGCCTCGGTCGCTTCCAAGCGGCTCGCTGCTGAGACAATCGCGAGGCTCCGCGCCTCCACAGTGCGTGCACTGGCTTCAAGCTCTTGGTAAGCAATCCGAATATTCCGAGACACTTCACGACGCACCTGATCGAGTGTGGCTTCTTGCCGCATTAACGAAGCTTCCGCGCGCGCAATCGCTGCATCGTATCCACCACTTTTAAACAAAGGGACTGAGAGCGATAACCTAACGACGTTATCTTGTTTTGACAGACCATTATTGGATGCGGCGTCATTAATCTCCGATACTGTGTAAGTCGAGCTCAAACTGAGTGATGGCCAACGCTCACCACGCGCCTCGGCGACTTCGGCCAATGCCGAGCGATAGGTTTCCGACTGCTCGATCACCAAAGGATGTCGAGCAACCGCCTGCTCGACGTCAAATCGAAGATCGGGCTGCAATGCCGCAGGATACGCTTCAGATAATTGCGCCAATGTCTCAGGCTCTTGGCCGATCATGCGGCCGAGATCTGCGCGCGCCGTTTCCACAGCCACCTCCGCTGAAATCACGCCTACTTTCGACAGATCCAATTGTGCCCGTGCCTGATCGACATCGACTCGCGTACCAATCCCGACCGCCAAGCGCTCTGTCGCTTGCTCCAATTGTTTGGTGACTGCCTCCACTTCGGCCTTCGCAGCTTGCAGATCACGTTCAGCAGACAACACATCAAAATAGGCCCTTGAAACGGTGACAATATGGGTTTGGCGGAACGCCAATAACCCCGCGTCAGCTGCCAGCGCACCTGCTCGTGCACGCTCTATCGCTTTGGCAATGGGGCGATCAAACACAGGCATGCTCAGCGTAATCGAGCCACTACCCGTATTAAATGTGTCGTCATTGCGGGAATCGTCGGTATAGGCTTGGCTCAGCGTTGCCGAAGCCGTCAACCAGCGGGAGGCCTCCGCGGCATCTTTGCTGGCTTCTGCGCTATTTCGGATCGCGTGCTCGATCCGGAGCTCCGGATCGTTGGCGAGCGCTAAATCGCGAGATTTCAGATAACGTTCGCGTCTCAGCCAGAGCGGAAGTTGTCAGCGTCAATGCGCAAGCAAAGGACCTGTGAAACGCATACTGTGAAACCTCAATTGGCGCCGGCGTGCAATTCACGGCTGATTTGTTGCACTGCACTGATCATAGTGGCGGGACGTTTAGGATCAACGTGTTGATTGATGCCGTGCCCTAAATTGAAGACGTGCCCCAGTTCGGTCAAAACTCTCAAGCAATCCCGACGCACCTCACTGGTCACCAAGGCATCGGAGCCAAAAGGACTGAAGGATCGAGATTACCTTGCAGTGCTACACGGTCTCCGACACGCTGGCGACACTGGCCCAAATCAACGGTCCAATCCAGACCCAAGGCATCACAACCCGTATCGGCCATGGCCTCAGCCAGCACCGCCCACCCTTCGTAAACAGAATCACAGGCACACGACGGCCTTCTGATTCCCGCGTTAGACCGACAATTTTCTGCATGTAGGCCAGCGAGAATTCGCGATAGGCAGGCTGTGAGCACACCCCCAGGTGTCAAAAATCTGCACCGCCTGTGCACCTGCGGCCTGTTTTGCGCATTCAAATAGTCCGTCACTGCGCCAGCTTTTCGAGCAAAGCATGCAAGGCTCAGGATCTGAGTACATTAACCCCTTCGCATACCGATACTCTTGCAGACGCCACCCTCAATCATGTAGGTTGCAAGGGTCCAAGGGCTCCCCGAGAAACCAATCAGTGGCGCGACCATCGAGTTCACGACGAATCTCTTGACCGCCGCCATGACATAATCAGGCGTCTGCCATTGGCGGCACGGGCAAGGCGTCAATATCAGCGGCAGTGCGAACAGGTCGTTCAAATCGGGACCTTCACCGCTTCGAAATACAGACCGCAATCCATTGCATCTGGGATCGTCAAAATGTCGAGGCTAAAATGGCTGCATCAATGGATAGCGCTCGAGCGGTTGGATGGTGACCTCACAGGCCAAATCTGCGTTTTGCAGAGGCTCATAAAATCGCCAGCCAAAGCGCGCGTCGAACGATACTCAGGGAGATATCGCCCAGCTTGGCGCATCATCCAAACTGGGGTCTGATCGACAGGTTGCCGCGCAAGGGCGCGCAAGAAACGATCATTTTTCAATGCTGAACTCATACCTGTGCAAGTGCCTGCTCAAGATCCGCCAAAATGTCATCGATATGCTCGATACCAACACACAAGCGAATCATCTCAGGTTTGACGCCTACTTTTGCTTGCTCTAGATCAGATAACTGACGATGTGTTGTCGATGCCGGATGACAGGCCAACGAGCGCGCGTCACCAATATTGACCAAACGTTTAAATAACCCAAGCGCATCGTAAAAACGCACTCCGGCCTCAAATCCGCCGCGGATACCAAAGGTCAACAACGCAGATGCTCTGCCACCGAGCTGGCTTTGCACCAACGCATGATGTGGATGTTCAGGAAGACCAGCGTAACTCACCCATTCCACTGCAGGATGCGCCTTCAAATACTCTGCGACGCGAACGGCGTTCTCGCAGTGGCGTTCCATACGCAGATTGAGCGTTTCGATACCCTGCAATAATAGGAAAGCATTCATGGGCGCGAGCGCTGCACCCGTATTTCGCAGTGGCACAGTCCGCGCGCGCGCGATAAATGCAGCTGGCCCAAACGCTTCAGAATACACCACGTCGTGATAAGCAGGCTCAGGTGCTGTCATGCCCGGAAACTTGTCCGCATGCGCGGTCCAATCAAAGTTGCCGCCGTCCACAATGATGCCACCCAGAGAGTTCCCGTGACCGCCCATGAATTTTGTCAGTGCGTGCACTACGATGTGCGCGCCCAGCGTGATGGGTTTACACAAGGCCGGTGTCGCCACCGTGTTATCAACAATTAACGGCAAACCATTGCGCGTGGCCATTTGAGCCATCGCTCTAATATCGATCACGTTGCCGGCAGGATTACCAATACTCTCGCAGTAGATTGCCCGCGTGTTGGCATCAACTAAGGCTTCCAGATCCTCAGGCCGATCAGTCTCTGCGAAACGAACCTCGATTCCTTGACTCGGCAGCATGTGCGCGAACAACGTATGGGTCCACCGTACAACTGTGGTGTTGTGACGATGTTATATTTCGCTTTGCCAGAGTCTGAATCGCATAGTTGATTGCAGCCATACCGGAGGCAACGGCCAATGCCGCAATGCCCTCTTCCAAAGCAGCAACACGCTGCTCAAGTACATCACATGTTGGATTCATGATCCGCGTGTAAATATTCCCGGCCACCTCCAAGTTAAATAGCGCCGCGCCATGGGCTGCGTCATCAAACTCAAAAGCCACGTTCTGACAAATTGGTGGTATCACCGCCTTCGTCGTTGGATCTGTGGTGTAACCGGCGTGAATCGCTTTGGTTTCGTCGCGCATCGCAATCAAACTCCCAAATAATCAAGAATGGAATTCGCCGCACTGCGGCCCTCGGCAATCGCCGTCACAACAAGATCTGAGCCACGCACCATATCGCCGCCCGCAAAGACTTTGGGATTTGTGGTCTGGTAGGGCATCTCAATATCCTCAGGCGCCACAACGAGGCCTGAATCTTTGGTGTCGATGGAGAGTTCTCCGAACCACGCAGCCGGACTCGGCCTAAACCCAAATGCGATCAAAACACAATCCGCCTCAATCACTTCTTCAGAGCCTGGAATCACCTCCGGACTGCGGCGCCCATTGGCATCCGGCTCACCAAGTTGAGTCGTGACAAACTTAACACCTGTAACGCCTGTGGCATCACCAATGACCTCAACCGGCTGCCGGTTGAACATGAACACCACACCCTCTTCGCGCGCGTTAGCCACTTCTTTGCGCGAACCGGGCATGTTCGCCTCATCACGACGATACACGCAGGTGACTGATTTCGCGCCCTGGCGGATCGACGTCCGATTGCAATCCATCGCGGTGTCGCCGCCACCAAGCACGATCACGCGCTTGCCTTTCATGTTGATGTATTCAGATGGGTCTTTCTCAAAACCCAAGCACCGATTTACGTTGGAAATCAAAAATGGCAGTGCCTTGAAGACGCCAGGGAGGCTCTCTCCCGGGAAGCCACCGGCCATGTTGGTGTAGGTTCCCATGCCGAGAAAGACAGCATCGAAAGACTCCATCAGCTCACCGACGCTCACGTCCTTGCCGATTTCAGTACTTAATTTAAATTCGATACCCATGCTCTCAAAGATGTCCCGACGACGGGTCATCACCGATTTTTCGAGCTTGAATTCAGGAATACCGAAAGTCAGCAGACCACCAATTTCTGGATGGCGATCATAAACGACAGGCTTGACGCCACCGCGCGCGAGGATGTCTGCGCATGCCAATCCCGCAGGCCCTGCGCCAATGATGGCAACGCGCTTTTCTGTCCAAACTACAGACGACATATCAGGGCGCCAACCCAGCGCAAAGGCCGTATCGGTAATGTATTTTTCGACCGATCCGATGGTGACCGCACCAAAGCCATCATTCAGCGTGCATGCACCCTCACAAAGTCGATCTTGCGGACACACCCGACCACAGACCTCGGGTAGCGAGTTCGTTTTGTGGCACAACTCGACAGCCGCCATGATATTTCCCTGGCTAATCAACTCCAGCCAGTTCGGAATGTGATTGTGGACCGGGCATTTCCATGAGCAATAGGGATTACCGCAGGACAAGCACCGATGCGCCTGACCAGAGGCCTGATCTGGCTTGAAGTCCTCGTAGATTTCCACGAACGCGCCTTTGCGCGCCTCGAGCCCTTTCTTCTCCGGATCCTTCCGGCCCACATCAACGAATTGGAAGTGGTTCTGCAATCGATCTGCCATTACCTGTCTCCTACTGCGCGTCAGCACGCGAGCTGGCCAACAAATCCGAAAGGCTCGCTGCCTTCGGTTTTACAAGCCAGAATCGACCCACATAGGTCTCGAAATCGTCGAGGAGTGTTTGGCCCCAAGCGCTTTCGGTTGCTGCGACATACTCTTCTAAATGCCCACGCAGGTGCGCTCTATACTGCTCCATTTGTTCGGTGCTAATGCGCGCAATCTCAACCAGTTCGTGGTTGTAGCGATCGACAAAAGCACGCGACTGATCCAAAACGTAAGCAAAGCCACCTGTCATCCCTGCGCCAAAGTTGCGCCCAGTCTCACCAAGCACAATCACAAGACCACCTGTCATGTATTCACAACAGTGATCACCGGCACCCTCGACAATCGCGGTTGCGCCTGAATTTCGGACCGCAAACCGCTCACCTGCGCAGCCGGCCGCATACAACGTACCACCGGTTGCCCCATACAAGCATGTATTCCCGATGATTGACGTCTCTTCTGACGCAAATTGCGATCCTTTCGGTGGAGAAATCACCAAACGGCCGCCGGCCATACCTTTGCCCACATAATCGTTGGCATCGCCTTCGAGATACATCTCAAGTCCGGGTGAATTAAAAACACCAAAGCTTTGACCTGCAGTCCCTTTCATCGCGATTCGAATCGGCTTAGGTAGCCCCTCAAGGCCGTATGCTAGGGCGATTTCACCCGACAATGTGGCGCCTACGGAACGGTCACAGTTGGTAATGGTGAACTCAAACTGACCACCGTCGCCCGATGCCACGGCACCCCGCGTCGCATCCACAATCGCTTTATTGAGCAGACCCTGATCATAGGGTGGATTTTTCTCCACAGCGCACAACTGCGGTTTGCCCTCGTGTTCCGGGCCTTGGTACAAGATCGGCCCAAAATCCAATTTCGCTTGGCGCTGAGAGCGACCACCGATCTGCGTGAGCAAATCGGTGCGACCCACAAGCTCTGCCAACGTCCGCACCCCGAGTGCAGCCATCAATTCACGCGTTTCTTCTGCCACAAAGGTGAAGAAATGCTTGATCATTTCAACCGTTCCGCGGAAGTGCTGCTCGCGCAGATAATCGTTCTGGGTCGCGACGCCGGTTGCGCAATTATTGAGGTGACAAATACGCAAGTATTTACACCCCATCGCAACCATCGGTGCGGTCCCAAAACCAAAGCTTTCAGCACCAAGGATGGCGGCCTTGATCACGTCCAGACCGGTCTTTAAACCACCGTCCGTTTGCAGGCGGACCTTATCGCGCAGATCATTGGCCCGAAGTGCTTGATGCGCCTCTGACAGCCCAAGCTCCCAGGGCGACCCGGCATATTTGATCGAAGTGATTGGACTGGCTGCTGTGCCGCCGTCATAGCCCGAGATCGTGATCAAGTCTGCGTAGGCTTTGGCTACTCCTGCAGCGATCGTTCCAACACCCGGCTCACTGACAAGTTTGACCGAAACCAGTGCTCTCGGATTGACCTGCTTCAAATCGAAAATCAGCTGTG
>JAGYIK010000058.1 GCA_018402605.1 Litorivicinus sp.
TGCAGAAAGAAAAACGCTAAAAAGTGTCAAGGATTGCAAATCTCAATACGACTTGCCCCGTGCCTCAATCGGCCAGACAACCTCGACCACCCCGTCTCGAACCCCGACATACCAGTCATGCAGATTACAGGTCGGATCGCAGTGCCCGGGAATCAATCGCAAACGATCATTCGCTTTCAGCACCCCATTTGGATCTGCAAGTACACCATGCTCGTCAGAACATTTCAGATACTCAATGTCCGACACGCCATAGACCACAGGTAAACCACTGTCGACCGACTGCGACTTCAGGCCAGCATCGCAAATCGCCACATCGGGTTTGACATGACTCATCACCGATGTGAGTAGGAACAATGCATGCTCCCACTCACTTTCAGACCAATGTTTTCCCGATTGGTCACGAATACGCCCATAGGCCGCATCCATAAATGCGTATGAACCACACTGCAACTCATTAAAGACACCAGAATCGGCCTCAAACGCATAAGAGCCGGTCCCCGCGCCGCCAACGATATCGCAGTGCAGATTATGCGTTTTTAACAGCGCGAGTACCGCGGTCACTTGTGTCAACACTTGCTCAAATGCCTTCTCACGCTCGGCAAATTCAACCAGATGTTGCATCGGTCCCTGATAGGCCTGTATCCCAGAAAACTTGAGATTCGGGGCAGATTCAATGGCCATCGCAATATCCAGAACAGCCTGTGGTGAAGTCACACCGCACCGCCCTGCTCCACAATCGATCTCAACCAAACACTCGATGTGTGTGTCGGCCGACTGTGCAGCCCGAGACAATTCGTTAATGTTCGCCACATCGTCAACGCAAACAATGACGCGCGCACCGCGCTTTGGAAGTGACGCGAGACGACTAATTTTCAAGGGATCGCGGATCTGGTTCGTCACCAAGACATCGCGAATCCCACCTCGGACAAAGGCCTCAGCCTCACTGACTTTTTGGCAACAAATCCCACAGGCACCACCGAGCTCGATTTGGCGATTTGCGACAGCTACGGACTTATGCATTTTTCCATGCACGCGCAGCCGGACCCCACGCGAAGCCGCAAAGCGTGCCATGCGATCAAGATTTCGCTCAAATGCAGCAAGATCAATCAACATTGCGGGGGTTTGGATCTCTGATTCAAACATCCCAGGCTTCGCCGGAATGTCATAACCAACCTCCAAATCGTCGAGTGACTGTCGAGCAACCATCGGTTCTATTGCACTCCCATTGTCTTGAACAAGCGACTGACTGTATCTGACAATCACCCCTGTGAGCTAGCCATCAGCAACAGCGACCTCAAGATACGACTTCTCTGAACACAGCCACCCAGTGTCTGTACTGACACTCGACGCGATCCAACGGAAAGCAACAGGCTGAGCAGATAATCAAGACAGTTTGACTCCGTTATCAGTCTCCGATCGGATCTCTCACTCTGACAATTGCTTGCGGTCAATAACCTGCCCCTAGGTACATCTATTAACCGAGAGATCAGATCAATTAAGTTTCACGATTTAGTAGAAGAGCACGCAGACAGTGGCCATAGATACTCGACTCGAGAAAAGATCGAGCAGCTTACAATCCCTTGCAAGCGGCATCGCACTGATTCTGGCCGGCGGTTGTTTGCAGCTCTTGATCCTTGAGACACGCTGTCCTGTATGGGCCCACGGTCTCATTTTGATTCCTTGGCTATGGCAGGCCTTGCGCCGTCACCTCAACTTTCGATGGCTGAGTCAACGTCTTCCACCAGATGACACTGGCGCTGTTTCCCTCGGCGCAAAGGTTACTCGAACCCGATCGGCTCAGCCGATCAGACCACTATCCATGACTCTGATGTACGGGACAGGAGTTGCTGCAGGTACAGCGCTCCAATTCTTCGTATTTGACGGTCAGCTCTTGGAAAAAATTGGAGTTTAACGATGAGGCTATCGAAGGCTGTTGAAATTTTTGGATCGATGAAGGCGGTGGCACAGGCCCTTGAGCTCAGTCCCTCTACAGTTGGGGACTGGAAGAAAAAAGATGGTCAGATCCCAGAGCGCTACCTCACAAAGTTGAAAATCCTGATGCAAGACCGAGAGCCTGCGGTCGATCTCAAGATGAGTTTTGATCAAGCACTTTCGCACTTCGGATCCGTGCAGGAAATCGCCCGAGTCGCGGAAGTCCATCCAAAGACCGCATATTTTTGGAGGGATTCCGGCAATATTCCAGCAAGCTCAGCCCGCAAGATCAGACAGCGCGTGCAACCCTCTCCAGCATGCCACTAGTCCTGTTCAAGAAACGTTCTAATCGGTCTCAATGGGAGCATCTGGCCGCCTTTAGCCTGTCAATGATCATTCATGGGCTCGACACTCGAGTGTTGTTTTCCTAGGATGAAAACGATGAGAAAGACATTCAGGGCGGGGCTCTATTGCCCGTTCCTACTGATTATTCTCAGCCTCTCGCAAGGCTGTACATCAGTTTCCAGTCCGCAAAGCGCGTTCGGAGGGGTCAGCAGTTCCAATCCCTCCACTCAGCCAAACAACCCGGTGCAGACATTGAAACTTGTTCAAGTAGAGAGGCAACCAGGTGCAATGCAAACATGCTACTACGAGACGCAGGTTGACCGAGGTACCGTCCCAGCTGGCATCTCAATCGCAGCCAAACGCTGCCCGAGCCAAGTAAAGTACAATTTTCTTAACAATACATGGATCCCGCTAACGGGTGAACGGTAGTCTCATTGAGACACGTAATCCGCCCATGGCGCTCTCGGCTAACGACAGATCACCACCGAGTCGCTGCATTATGGATCTAGCGATCGACAGTCCGAGTCCTGTACCACTGTGCTTGTTTGTGTAAAACGGTAGCAAGCAGTTCCGACGATCACCCTCAGGAATTCCAGGGCCATTGTCATCGATCCAAATTTCCACGTCCTGATTCGTTAAGGCTCCACTGATTAAAATTTTCCCTTTTGGTTGATCCGCATGGTCGATCGCTTCGATAGCATTAAATAAGACGTTGAATAAGACCTGCTCCAACAATGCCCCCTCATCAAACTGCAAATCACCGCCCTGCAACGACAGAATTTCAATCTCAATCTGTTTAATTTCCGCGATCCGAGAGAGTATTTTTCGAACGTCGCACAACAATGCGTTAATTGTTGTTTGCGAACAGGGGGCATTGCGTTTCGTAACGAGCTGACGGATCGAATTCACAGTTTGTTCCAGACGACGGGTTTCAGCCGTAATCTCCTCTATGAGCTCGTCCCTCTCATCCGAGTCCTGATGTGAACGCACCAATAACGTTTGTAAATAATCGAGATTCAAGCGCATCGTCGAAAGCGGTTGGTTAATTTCATGCACTAATGCACTCGCAAAAGACTCGACCTGCATTGATCGCGAGATTCGGGCCAAGCGCGTGAGCATCTCGTCACGCTCAACAATTGTTTGTTCAAGCTGTTGCGTCAACGTTGTGAGGCGGTCAACCGATTTCTCCGCTGACTCGCGGTTACTTTTCTCAATTCCAATCCGGTACTCCTGTTCCTTCAACACAAGATTCAGATAACCAACAGTCAATGTGATCGCGCTCGTCGTCGCCAATAGCATTGGCAACGCCTTAACAAGGTCGAGGGAGCCTTCAAGCACAGTCAAGTCTTGAGTCACAACCACGAGGATGTTCCCTGCAATCGATAGCAGGAGCAAAGCAAAGCCCACTTGCAGGGCAAGAACAGCCTCGAGTGGTTTCCGAAGCGTACTGATCAATACCAATGCATAAACAACAGTCGCCACCCAGTTAATATGGGTGAAAATGATTCGTTCTTGTGGACGATCCGTCATCAGCAAATACCAATACATGGCAACCGCACAAGTCCACCAGACAGCATATCGGATGCTATTGATACGAGAGCGTGATAGCGACTCAAGGGCCATGCACTTCATGAGCATCGCCGCAAGAAATAACGGCCCTACCAAATGGTACCCAATCCACTCTGGCAAAATTGGCCGAAGCGATGTGAGCACCATTGAGAATCCAAATATGATCTGCGATGACGACCATATAATCATATTAGTCTCGGTTGGCTTGAGGGTGAAACCGATGTAAAGGGGAATCGCGCCGAGGCCAATTAATAGCCATCCGTAGGTCAGCAGTAACGTCTGCAGGTCAAAATAAACGGTCACCTCGAATCCTTTGAATAGACGTAGCGCACGAGATCGGCGACATGAGAGAACCCAAGCTTGTGCATCGCGTTACCACGATGCATTTTGACAGTGCGCAAACTGAGCCCAAGCGAATTAGCAATCTGTTTGTTCAAAAGACCGCCAGCGACCATTTGAATAACCTCCTGCTCCCGCGGTGTTAACTCAGTCGAGTACTGCTGTTCTCCACTCCACGCTTCAGCTGATCCAGACTGCTCAAATACAGCAGCGACCGTCGCGATTAACTCCTCCATATCAAATGGCTTCAGTAAGAAATCCCATGCGCCGTTTTTCCATGCCGTGTTGACATCGGCTGCGTCGGCCGCGCCACTCATGAAAATACATCGCCAGTCAGGGTAGAGGTGCTTCAATTGCCGTTGCAAACTGATCCCTGAGGCACCGGGAAGATCCACATCAATCAACGCACACACACGAGATTGACAATTCGGATCAGAAGACATCATCTGAAGTAGTAATTCACCAGTCTCAAACGCGTCAACCTGATAGCCTTCGGATCGCAAGATACGGACGACTGCGTGCCGGAGCGCTGGATCATCTTCGACAACAAATACCGCATTGCTTATCAACGACACCATCCTCTGCTGCTGTCACACGTCGGTTGACTCATCGAGGCATCCCACCTGACGACACACGATCATCGCATGCCCCTCGGCATCAAGCGCACCTATCGAAAGATCGTCCGTACGACCGCAGTATTGGCAACAGATCGATGCGTCGTCCATCAGACATTCGATCTGCGCTCCAGTCAGTCGTCTTAGGGCGCTGATCTCAGTCATCCCAGACGGGATTCCAACCTGCGGCATCATCGGTTTCAGCCAAAAACGAATACTCGAAAGCCCCGACAAATCAAACCGATCCGTCACGGCATAAAACCCCAAATCGACCCACCAAGAGATCGGTAACTCCCGGTAAAGACGGACTGGCATGCCATCAAGGCCCCTTTGAAACTCCCGAACTGCATTTTCGAGAAGTGTGTGAGTCGTTCCATCCTCGTTGCTGTGTCGCCGGGTGATAGCCCACTCAATAACACCATTTTCGAACACGATATCGGATGATCCGGGCTTCAATAGCAACCAGAACCACTGCTTCTCGCAACCAAACCGGAACTCAGACGTTTCCAAGATAGGATCCAATGCGAACACGGGACATTTCCGAGTGAGCGCATTCGGCCGAACATAGGGCGTCACCGCATCCGGAAGTCGAGAATCCATTGTGCGTCGGAGCAATCTCAACATGAGACGTCCGTCCGACTCCCCAGCGACCTGATCGATATCCGGACTATATGCGGCATGGATGCCCTCACAATGAACTGATCGGTCGAGACGCTATCAGGGAGCGCACTATTGCGCAAAGAACAGGATCACAGGTTGAATAAGGCTAGAATCCAATCAACTGATTCCAAAATGGAATGACAGCACGCGAGATGCTGACGTTTAACTCCCTGGCGCCGACCACGACAATAGTGCTGTCAAAGGAGATTCAAATGACCCAACATGCACTGCTAATTGCGACAAGCGCCCAAGGTGAGAGCGCCTCAAGTTTTCAACTCGCCACACGTCTCATCGATGAATTACGTCCGAACCAAATCACCACACGTGATCTATCCGAAGGCGTGCCGACAGTATCGAAAAGTTGGGTCACCGCGAATCTCACGGCAGAAGATGACCGGTCAGCAGATCAGCGTGCCCAGCTTGCATTATCCGATACCCTGATTGGCGAAATTCAGGCAGCTGACACGCTCGTGATCACCTGCCCAATCTACAATTTTGGCGTCTCCAGTGCCCTTAAAGCTTGGATCGATCAAATTTGCCGGGCTGGAATCACATTCAAGTACACAGAAAATGGTCCGGTCGGACTCCTCAGTGGGAAACGCGCCTACATCGTGGTGACATCGGGCGGCGTTCCTTTTGGAAGCGCTGTCGACTTTGCGAGCCCGCACCTCAAGCAAGTGCTCAACTTTATCGGCATTACTGACATTGAGTGCATTGTCGCCGATCAGCAGATGACGACCACCGATGCACTCGCGCGGGCCGAAGATCAAATTCACACATTGTTCAGTTAATCGCGTCTGCAACGAGACAGTGAAAACCGCTTGAGGTCACTATCCCAAGCGGTCAATTGCGACAATCTGAGGCATTATGCCCCCAGAAGACTTCGCAGCATCCATGCCGTTTTCTCATGCACATTCAGGCGCTGCGTTAACAAATCTGCAGTGGGTTGATCGTTTGCGGCTTCAGCAATCGGAAACACCGACCGGATGGTTCGCGCACAGGCCTCCTGGCCATTCACGAGTATCCGAACCATCTCCATCGCATCAGGCACGCCAGCGACCTCTTCAATTGATGCCAATTCAGCAAACTGCTGGTATGTCCCAGGCGCTGGGAAACCAAGTGCACGAATCCGTTCAGCGATCTCATCCAATGCCTGCCACTGTTCGGTGTATTGCTGCATGAACATCGCATGGAGCGCGTTGAACATAGGTCCTGTCACGTTCCAATGAAAATTGTGTGTTTGCATGTAAAGGGTATAACTGTCCGCCAAAACCCTCGATAGCCCACCTACAATCGCCTCGCGATCTGTTTCAGAAATTCCGATATTCACTGTCATCTCACGCATCACTTACCCTCACTGTCAACATCCTGTCTCACCAACAGGAACAGGGTACGGCAAATGGCCTCCCAAAGGAGATCTGATTGCATGGCACATTGATTCAAACTTTACCTGGATCAATTGATTGGCATCGCGCAAAACAAAACGACATTTCGATCGCGAGAACCAGATCGCATCAACATTCAAGTTAATTCGCAGCTCACGTTTCGGATCACTTATTTTCGGTTGTGAATCCTGTTGCTCTGTTCGAAGATGCGCGCAATCACCCTTGGATTTGGAGCCCACATGAGCGAAGCAAAGAAACACATCTATCACAGCCGCATCGAGGCCATTCATCAGGCCATTTTAGAAGCCTGTGCAGAACACGATGTCAGCCGCGAGCAGTTGCTCG
>JAGYIK010000059.1 GCA_018402605.1 Litorivicinus sp.
ACCTTACCGCGAATATCGATCAGTAAGCGGATGCCCATGGCCACAACCAAGCCGAAAAAGAACCCCCACACACGCTCTGGAACCACATCCAACCAGGTCTTGATCAGTGTAGCGAGGGTCAGGAGGCTCATGGCGATTCCAAGTAATAGTGGAGCCACAAAGCCACCGTCTAAGGCACGCCAAAGACCAGCAACACCATGCTGGCGAAACACACCCCAGAGACTCGGCCGCACTGCGGTGAGCACCGCCAACCAACGATCGTAGATACCCGTCAGAAAGGCGACTGTGCCTCCCGACACACCGGGCACCGCGTCTGCTGCACCCATGGCCAGTCCGCGCACCCAAATCCCAATGATGCTCATTCGAGACCTGCCAAGGCCGGCACAAAGAAAGCTGCATCAAGTGGGGTTTCTCGCACCGTATCGCCCTCACGGGTATACAGCACTAAACGCTGATTTTGGCCAAGCCCAACCGGCGCGATCAACCGCCCGCCCTCAGCCAACTGCGCAAGTAAGTCATCCGGCACCTGCTCTGGGCATGCTGCAAGAATAATGGCATCAAAGGGCGCAAATTCTGGCCAGCCAAGTAACCCATCGCCGTGGCGAATCACAACGTTATCAAGCTCCAACCGCTCAATGCGCTTTCGAGCCTCTGTCGCAAGTGGCGAGATGCGCTCGATTGCAAACACCTGGGTTGAGAGATGGGCCAAGAGCGCGGTCTGGAACCCTGAGCCTGCGCCGACCTCTAACACACGACTGAGACTCCGACCACCACGGACTAATTCGAGCATTCGGGCAACCACCGATGGCTGTGAGAGTGTTTGTTGATAACCCAGTGGTAAGGTCACATCGGTGTATGCTGAATCGGCAACTGCGGGATCCACAAACCAATGGCGCGGCACACGCCGGAACGCATCCAAAACAAAGATGTCATTGATGCCAAGATCGCCAAGCAACTCGACAAGACGACTTTGTCCGCGTTCATGAAGTAATCCGTGCATGCGACTCCGAGAATAATCCGAGTTCGTGAAGGACCGCAGTGGCAAAACTCCCGCGCGGCAACCAAAATCTGAGTTCGAGTGTAGTGCCGATATGTTGCCAGACCAACTCTTTCGGGATCACACGGATCGCTCGGCGCTCCTCACTTGGAAAGACACCGTGCATCCATGCAGCAAGTACGTCTGTTGCAATGATGCGATCTTCAAAAGCGCGCTGCTTGGCGCCTGTTTGACTCATCCGCCCGGGCATCGGCGCCGTTGGACTGAGCTCGCCCTCAGCGACGCGTCTGGCCACATCGGGGAGATCTGACGCATCGACCAGAAACTGGCTGCCACGCCCGGTAAAAATGACCGTCTCACCGACCTCGACCTGCAGTGGATGACCCAATGCAATCCGTTGTGCCACGATCGCGTTAAATGCCGCGGAACGCGCAGCGGAGGCTGCCATACCCTCTTTCGGATGCAGTCGCCGTCGGCCTTCTGGATCGCGGGCGGCGAGTCTGCGCGCCTGACTCAAATTTTGCCCGTGTTTGCCAAACCGCTGTGGCCCAAAGTAGTTGGCAATACCCTCAGTCTGCATGCGGGCTAGACGGGCATCTACAGATGACGCATCTGCAATGTGCAGGCGCAACTCAAACCAGTTCCCCGCCAATTGTCCAATCTTCAATTTCCGCGCATTCGCTGACACTTTGAGTACTGTAACCGCGGCATCAATCGGCCCTGCAACGATTGCTGTCGACATCGGCATGCTAAACCACTGCATTGTCCGCGCGAAGGTATCTTTCTTGCCAGCGTAACCCATATCCTTTCGCGACACACCAAAACGCAGTGCCAGTCGATTCGCCGCTTCATCGGTCGATACGCCCACTTTTTCGACCCAAAGCCAGGCATGGCTGCCATCGCCTTCAGGAACAAATCCGAGGTCTTCTTGCACCACAAAATCATCGACCGACGCACGGTATTCGCCGGTCGTCACCGGTGGCCCTAGCAGTGGCGGAAGATCCGCGAGCAGAACTGAACGGTCTCCGAAATACACCACACTCAATGCGAATGCATCAGGCACACAGCCATGACCGCTATGCCTTCACCGCGACCAACAAATCCCAGTCGTTCAGTGGTCGATGCCTTCACAGAGACCCGATCCACCGGCATTTCAAGCACATCTGCCAGACATTGCCGCATGGCTTCACGTACTGGTCCAATCTTTGGCGTCTCACATAAAATCGTCACATCCACATTGGATGGGGCGTATCCTTTGCCAAGACACAGATGGCGCACCTGGCGGGTGAGCTCTGCCGAATCTGCGCCCTTAAATTTGGGATCCGTGTCAGGAAATAGAAGCCCAATATCCCCCAATGCAAGGCTACCGAGCATCGCGTCCATGAGCGCATGCAAAACAATATCCCCATCGGAGTGCGCAACCACGCGGTGTGCACACGGAATCCACAGCCCGCCGAGGGTAAGACCCTCACCTGGCTCCAGCTTGTGCACATCAAAACCTTGCCCAATCCGTATCATGTCGTCTCCTGACGTCGACTCAGCACTGCTTCAATCAACTCGATATCCTCAGCATAGGTCAATTTAATGTTCGAGCGACGGCCTCTGACCAACCACGGAGCCACACCCAGACTCTCCATCGCTTGCGCTTCATCGGTCACTGACATGTGCGCATCGCGCGCAGATGTCAGCGCATCTATAAGAGCACCCAAACGAAACACCTGCGGCGTCATCGCATGCCATAGACCACTGCGATCAATGGTCTCGCCAACACAACTGTCTGCTGCCTCGGGACAGGAGGCCATCACGTTGGCGCGTTTCAGCGTGTCGGCGGCCGGCACACCCAAGACAGCTCCCGGGCAGTCGGGATGTTCAATGGCCTCAAACAGTGCGAATAATTCCATATCCGTCAGTAGCGGGACGGGCTGCATCGTGCACAAACACCCAGTCCATCGGATCCACCGCGTGGGCCGCCAGCCACCGCAGACCCGCCAATACACTATCGGCGCGCTCCGCTCCGCCCACAATCGCCACCACGCGATCGTCAATCGCATGATAGAGCTCCATAAAACGGCGATCATCGACAGGAATAGCCACCACAATTCGCTCAAATTCGGGCATCTGCAAGAACACATCAAGTACATGATCGAGAACAGGCCGACCGGCGATACCCATGTATTGTTTTGGCATTGAACTGCCAAAGCGTTGACCTCGCCCACCAGCGGGGATCACCGCCCAGAGTTTATGGCTCAACCGAGCGTTCCCCTTGTGGAAGCAAACGCACAAAGGTCTCGCCTTCCTTGACGTACCCAAAGCGTGACCGCAGTAACTCTTCGATGGCCTGCGGGTCGGTCTTCAGTGCACTGATTTCTTGCATCAGCTCATCATTACGCGATGCCAAACGGGCATTCTCGGCAGCCTGCCGGTTCAACTCATCTGTGAGGCGTTGCAACTCAGAAATTGACCCGGTGCCAAACCACAATTGGTACTGCGACAATCCAAGTAGGATCGCCAGCGCTGTCACCACAATCCGTCCAGTCATGATTGCCCGTAGATTGCGCCGCGGCCCGGATACACTGAGGCCCCAGCCAATTCCGCTTCAATGCGCAACAGTTGATTGTATTTTGCAACCCGATCAGAACGGCACAATGAACCGGTCTTGATCTGACCGGCTGAGGTGCCGACTGCCAGATCCGCAATCGTCGTATCCTCAGTCTCGCCTGAACGATGCGAGATCACGGCCGTGAAGCCTGCATCTTGCGCCATTTTTATGGCATTGAGTGTTTCCGTCAGCGTACCAATCTGATTGAACTTAATCAGAATCGAATTGCCCACACCTTCAGCAATCCCGCGCGACAAAATAGCTGTATTGGTGACAAACAAGTCATCCCCGACCAACTGGCACCGCCCACCAAGCGTTTTGGTCAAATAGGCCCACCCCGCCCAATCGCTCTCATCTAAGCCATCTTCAATTGAGATGATCGGATACCGGTCACAGAGCCCGCCGAGGTAGTCGGAAAATCCCTCTGCATCAAAGATCCGGCCTTCACCAGCCAGATCATATTGACCGTTTTTATAGAATTCAGATGCAGCACAATCCAGCGCCAAGGTGATGTCTTGACCCAATACGTAACCGGCATGTGTAACGGCCTCAGCAATCACTGATAACGCAGCCTCATTACTGGGAAGATTCGGAGCAAAGCCACCTTCGTCACCCACAGCCGTACTCATACCCTGAGCGACCAAGACTTTCTTCAAATGGTGGAACACCTCAGCACCCATTCTTAAGGCTTCAGTGAAGGACGTCGCCGCAACCGGCTGAATCATGAACTCCTGGATATCAACATTATTATCGGCATGCTCGCCGCCGTTCAAAATGTTCATCATTGGCACCGGTAAAACCAACGACCCCTTGGTGCCGTGCAAATCTGCAATGTGTCGATACAGCGGCACACCCTGATCTGCCGCATGCGCGCGTGCAACTGCAAGTGAAACCGCCAACATCGCATTGGCACCCAGACTCGACTTATTCTCAGTCCCATCGAGGTCGATCATCGCGTGATCAAGACCAGGCTGATCACCAGCATCGCGGCCAACGCAAAGCTGACGGATCGGCCCATTAATGTTTGCGACAGCGGACAACACACCCTTACCAAGATAGCGACTTGGATCCTGGTCTCGGAGCTCCAAAGCTTCACGTGATCCGGTTGAGGCGCCAGAGGGTGCACAGGCTCGACCCATGGCACCAGAAGCAAGCTTCACATCCGCTTCAACGGTCGGGTTGCCACGAGAATCCATTACTTCGCGGCCGATTACTTGAACAATCGCAGTCATTAGGCGTCGGTCTCCAACACATCAAAAGATTTAACAAGGCCGTCAATGGCCTTCAGTTGCATTAAAAAGGGTTCCAAAGTATCGAGCGGCAAGGCCGATGGCCCGTCGCATTTTGCTGCATCAGGATTGGGATGCGCCTCGAGAAACAATCCAGCCAATCCAACAGCCATGCCTGCACGCGCGAGCTCGGTCACCTGCGCGCGCCGTCCATCGGCCGAGTCACTGCGTCCACCGGGCTTTTGCAGCGCATGGGTCACATCGAAGATGACCGGGACATTGAGGGATTTCATGACGCCAAATCCCAGCATGTCGACCACGAGGTTGTTATAGCCAAAACTCGAACCGCGCTCACACAAGATAACCTGATCATTGCCAGCTTCAGCGCACTTATTCAGGATGTGCGCCATTTCATGTGGCGCAAGAAACTGCGCTTTTTTCACATTGAGAACCGCACCGGTGCGTGCCATCGCCACCACCAAATCCGTTTGACGAGAGAGGAACGCTGGTAACTGAATCACATCACAGACTTCGGCAACGGCCGCTGCTTGATCCACTTCGTGTACATCAGTGATCAACGGCACCTTGAACCGTGCCTTAATATCCGCCATCCACTGCAACCCCTTCTCGAGACCTGGCCCGCGGAAACTATGCATACTGGAGCGATTGGCTTTATCAAAACTGGCTTTGAAGACATAGGGGATGTTGAGTCGTGTGCACACATCGACGTAATGGGCTGCAATCTCAAATGCGAGGTCTCTAGACTCCAATACATTCATGCCACCAAACAGCATCATGGGATGCTGATTGCTGACTGGCATGCCACCGATGTGGATCACGGACTTCATGAGAACAGCGATTCCTTCGCTTCGGTTTTTGAGTACGCATGCGCGGCTTCGACAAAACTGGTGAAGAGCGGATGGCCGTCACGTGGGGTGGACGTGAACTCCGGGTGAAACTGACATCCAACAAACCAGGGATGATCTTCAACTTCGATGACCTCAACCAAGGTGCCGTCCATCGAACGACCGGCAATAACCAATCCCGCATCCTTTAGCCGCTCTAGGTAATCGTTATTAAACTCCCAACGGTGACGGTGTCGCTCGCTGACCACATCCGCACCATAAATCGCTGCAACCTTCGAACCCTGCGTCAAACGGCAATCCTCTGCACCCAAACGCATGGTGCCGCCCAAGTCACTGTCCGTCGACCGGGTTTCGCGTGTGCCATCGGCCCGCGTCCACTCGGTGATCAATGCGACCACCGGGTGCTCTGCATCCGGTGCGAATTCGCTCGATGTCGCCCCATCAAGTCCAGCCACATGCCGTGAAAACTCGATCACCGCAGCCTGCATACCGAGGCAAATACCCAGATAGGGAATTTTATTTTCTCGCGCATGGCAGACAGCCGCGATCTTGCCCTCAATACCGCGCTCACCAAATCCACCCGGAACGAGAATCGCATCCACACCCTCTAATAACTCCAGGCCGCGCTTTTCAATATCTTCTGAATCGATGTAGCGAAAATTAACCCGCGTTCGCGTCTGAATCCCGGCGTGCAGCATCGCTTCAATGAGGGATTTATAGGCATCCAAGAGGTCCATGTATTTGCCAACCATGGCCACTTCAATTGAGCGCAATGGATTGAGTTGTGCATCAACGACACGGACCCACTCTGACAGGTCGGCCGGATCACAGGTGAGGCCGAGCTTATCGACCACCCACTGATCCAAACCTTGCTCATGCAACATGATTGGAATGCGATAAATCGTATCCGCATCTTTCAATGGAATGACGGCGCGCTCTTCAACATTGGTGAACAAGGCGATCTTCCGGCGGCTCGCCATATCGATTTCATGGTCTGACCGGCAAATCAACACATCCGGTTGCAAACCGATGGAGCGCAATTCTTTCACCGAGTGTTGTGTCGGCTTGGTTTTGGTCTCACCGGCTGTGGCAATGTAAGGTACCAAGGTTAAGTGCATCAGGAGCGCTCGGCTCGAGCCAAGCTCTTGACGCAATTGCCGAACCGCTTCTAAGAATGGCAATGACTCAATGTCACCGACCGTCCCACCGATCTCAACGATCGCAAGATCGGCATCAGCCGCACCTTGAATGATCTTGTGCTTGATTTCGTCTGTGATGTGCGGAATGACCTGGACAGTCCCGCCCAAGTAATCACCACGACGCTCCTTTTTGAGCACATCCTCATACACCCGCCCAGCCGTGAAGTTATTGCGTTTCGACATCCGTGTTCGGATAAAGCGCTCGTAGTGGCCAAGATCCAGATCGGT